>JABHOU010000231.1 GCA_018695085.1 Opitutia bacterium
ACCGTCACCCAACGCGTATCGCCATCCGAATCCTTTTCTTCACGCTCCTTGAGATATCGGTGATAAAGACAAGGAGTCTTGGTGTACCTTGACGCCAAGGTTTGTTTCCCTTTGACGGCTTTTCCTTGAATGCTCACCTCCCCCGGTATCACGTGATGAACGGAAACTTGGGGAACTCGTTCCATTTGCCTCATGTCCCGAATGACATCGAACCCGATGGACTGGATCCAGAAACCGATCAAAATAAACAAGACTCCCAAAACAAACCAGCCAAGGTACTGAAGGACTTTCTTTAATTTCTTCATCCGATAAACGAATTAACGGTCCGAAGAACAAAAAGAAAACAAAAAAGGGTGCGCAACCTGCCCGGATCGCGCACCCATTATAAAATTACCCTTTAAAAGATGAGAAATTGCCCAAAGCTCACCAGGTAACAATAACTAATAAATTCAAACTCATATTTTGGGACAAATTATTCTAAAAAAGACCAAATTGCCGTAAGAAACAGGTAATTTATCTCATAGCGGCAGATTGTTCATTCAAGCACACAAGTTAGAAATACTGCTGCGAACAGAATCCGCCGGCACAAAGGCATTCCCACTATCCGAACTCAATCCAACCAGACGACAACTGACTACCGAGGTTCCTGTGTCAGAACCACACGATCGCCCTTACTTTTTTGAACAAGGTAGCGTACAGAAGTGGTTTCGGCAGGAGATCCATCGTTGTTTTTGGCAACGACAAGGAGACCGCCCGCCGTAAACTCTTGCTCATCGACCTTGCCTTTACGATATCGTGTCCAACCAAGGAGTGAACCGTTGTCTTCGTAACGGTATTTATCCTGCCATTCTCGCGGAGTATCGATAAGAGGGTCCACATAATTGCCCAAGGAGTAGTCAATCGACAGGATACGATCACGATCGTCGTAGACACGCCTCTGGTTGTCGGGGAAATAAACCGAAAAGAAGGCCGGTGCAGACCAATGATCGGCGTTGCCTGCGAAAAGGCCGATGTCCACGCGATTGGACTCCATAGCGGAACCGGGAAGAACGGGTCTGCGCTCATGCCAAGGGATAGTGACCTCCACTAGACTTCCGTTCGCATCTTGCTTTTCGATCGTAATACGTTCGGCATCGCCCCGCAGCACCTTCCACCGATAAGACAGAGGCCTTCCGGCAAAGTCTCGAGAGGAACGAGCGTCCAAGGTAAAGCGTAGGGAACTTGCAGATGATTTGTAGACACGGGCGGCGGCGCAAGGGGTATCGAACAATCGTTGGTGCGGACGGAAGTCAAAGAAGTCTTGTCCGGCGACGGGCACATCTTCTTTTGTCACCTTGAATTGAGCCAGTGGAGGCAAGGAATCAGGACGCAGTGCGTGAACCCTGCGAACCATGGTTTCTGGGTCAAGGTGTTCAGCCTTGAATACAGTAGGATGAGCCTTTCCTGTAAAATAGTCTTCGTCGCTTTCGACGTTCCGGTTGCTCCGACGAAAAACCTGTTGAAGGGTCGGCATAAGAAGCGGTGAACGAACCAGAACCTGTTTCGTCTCAGGTCGAAGGGCCGCCAACATTGCGACGAAAGCGTTCATAAAGGCGCGATCGGATCCGGATGACCCTTGACTTACCACGATGTACGGAACGTTTGCGGGAAAGACATCCCCGTGTCCACCACCGTTTTTCCCATTGCGACCTGCATCATGGTCCTTGTGCTCGGGATAAAAGTAGAGATGGTTCCGCAGGTAATGAAGGGCCAGGCGAGTGGCTCCATTTGGTTGCGTAAGGGCAAAGCGCGCTTGGCTACGCCAATTGCGACCGCCTGTTATGGCAGTCGAGGAATTGCCCAATGTTACACCACTGAAGATAAAATGCCGCTGAAGTCCATTGTGCAAACCCCGTTTACGGAGAGCTTCGCCGTATTCGATCCGGGTGAGTTGTGGAAATCCCCGAAAATTCATGTTGGAATGATCGCCGTCATGGTTGTCATAGAAATCTCCACGATTCCCTGCAGCAGTCCCTTCCTCGAACCACTCGCGCAAAAGGTCGCCTACCTTGCCTTGTCCCTTGGCAATCGTTAGCTCCTCAACATTCTTTACCCTCCCAATCAAACCCAGAAACAATCCTACCTTGGGATCGTAACCTAAGTTAAGCTCATTCAGGACAACCTCGCCATCCTTCACCACGGCAGGAATCGGCTTGGGGAATTTCGGCCACACCGAACCCTCAAAAGGCTTGGCGGCAGCCTTCAGGACAGCGGAAAACCTTTTGTCCTTTCTCAAGTTGAGTAGGTCGGGATCATTCTCAAGGTGAGTGATGTTTCGAAAGCCCAGCTCCACAGCCAATTCGAGTTGTTCGAAAGCCTCGTTGGTTTGCTCGCGAAGCGCCAAAAGACAGGCAAGGTTGTAGCGTGTAGCTGGAGACTTCGGATTGTGCCTCGTCATCAACCGAAGCATGGATTCCGCCTTATCGAATTCCTTGGCTCGCATCAAATGCACAACTTGCGCTTGTCCGGCAACCTGACGAGCCTGCAAAGCGGGAAGGTCGAGAATGCTTGATTTCCCGGGTTCGTCGGCGGCGAAAGACCAAGTCGAAAGGATAAATGGAACGAAAAGAAAGCAAGACCGAAAAAGGCCGAAGGCGACTGGCGCCAAGGACCTCACAGCTTATCTTTGCCCGAAAGATATCCGATGCGGCGAGAACTCTCGCCTGGCTTGGCCCTAAGCTGAATCTGGGAAAGGTCGAAGTCGTATCCCTTGTAATCTCGAAGGTAAACCACCGTGTTGAAAGTCAACAAGACTTCTTGGGAGGAAACACTTTCGTTGAGAACGCCCACAATCGTTGGCATCGGATCGACTGCCTTAATGCTCCCGAGGAACTCAGCCGCCCGAACCCGAACCATGAGGTTGTCGTCAGAGAGAAGCTTCTTGGCATTCGAGACGAGAGGCTTGGCCACATCGCCAAAAAGCGAAGCGGTGATACAAGCCCAGTAGCGTTCCCAAGGATTTTCCGACTCCATGGCCTTTGCCAGCGATTTACTAGCCTTGGCAAATGGCATGAGACCGAGATCGGCGATGTCCACGAGACGATTGATTTCCTTGGCATGCCGAGCGCCATAAGCGACGCCATCACCGAGAGCCTTCGCTACCATGTAGCTCTCAGGATAAAAGCTGAGATCGTGAATAGCCTTCACCTTTTCCGTCATCCGAGCACGCATCTCTTTCAAGACCGTTTGGTTGTCGGGATTCTTCGCAACGTCGCTGACCTCGTGAGGGTCTTTGGAGAGATCAAATAGTTGCTCGGCGGGACGGGCCTCGAAAAACTGGGTTTGGGCAGCATTCAGTTTGCCCGCCTTGTGAAGTTCCCTCCATTCGGCAAAGGCTAGCATTCGGTAGCGATAGTTATTTTGCAGGCCGTCGGGATAAAAGCCTTGGTAATTACGAATGTACTTCCAGTTTCCTTTGCGTAAGGTACGAACGAAGTCGTACTTCTCATCGAAGCGGTCGGCATAACCGAAAGCCTCGTCACGAGATGCGAGTTCCTTGGCGGTCGTCCCCTTGCCCAGAAAAGCCTTGCCATCCATTTGATCAGGCACGGGAAGACCCGCGAGGTTCAAAACGGTCGGACCGAAATCAATGAAACTGACAAAGCCATCGGTGCGAGTGCCTCGCGAATGATCCGCCAAATGCTTGAAATTTTCGGGAATGCGAACCACAAGTGGAACATGTAGTCCACTCTCGTAGGCATAGCCTTTTCCGCGTGGGAGGACTCCACCGTGGTCGCCAAAGTAAAAAACGAAGGTATCCTCGAGCAGTCCGTCCGCCTGGAGTTTTTCCACGACTGCTCCCATTTGGGCGTCCACTACGGTCATGCGGTCAAAATATCGGGCATGAGTATAGCGAAAGGTCGGGGTATCGGGATGGTAAGGGTGAAGGGTAACTTGGTCGACGGGCGTTTTCGTCTTTTCCGACTGCATGAGCTTAGCAGGAAAATGGAGAGAACTCTCATGGCAGACTGCAAACGACTGCATATAGAAAAAAGGTGCTTTTTTCTCCTGGCGCTTGTGCCAGGAAGCCTTGCGCGAGGATTCGTTCCAAGCCTCTCCCTTCACGGTCGCGAAGTTGTAATCCGTCTTGCTGTTGTTGGCGCAATAGTAACCCGCTTTTCTAAGTAAAGCGGTCCATGGCTTCACTCCCTTGGCCAAGGCGGATTTGCGGTGGTACTGGAAGCCTCCTCTGGGAGCAAGTATGCCGGTGGCCAAAGTCGATCGGGCGACCGAGCAGACCGGAGCGTTTGAAAAGGCATGATTAAAGGTCAGTCCCTCCTCAGCCATCTTCTCGATATTGGGCATGGATCCGAATCTGGCTCCATAATGCTTGAGGTAATGAATGGAATTGTCCTCGGAAACGAGGAAAACCACGTTCGGTCGCTTGGACCAAAGTGGGGAAACAACGAGGAGGAGAAGGATAAATAATCGCATATCTTAGTAGGAGTTGATCGTAATAAGTTATTTCGTACCGATGGCGTAAAGATAACGGTGACCACGAAGGTAGAAACGGTCGTGAGCAATGACTGGAGAAGCAGTGAACTGATCGTCGAGCTTGTTCTTGCCGACTACCTCGTAGGCTCTCCCGGCCTTAAGCACGGTGAAGGTGCCGTCACGGGCGGTAAGGAAAATCCGTCCGTTGGCAGCCACAGGGGAACCTCGGTAGGTTTGGGCGTGAAAGCGCTCCTGGTAGAGCTGTTCACCAGTCAGGGCATCCAAGCAAAGAACGGTACCGTTCTCCTTGCAAAGGTAAAGAAGCCCCTGATAAAGGAGCGGAGTTGTGACGTCGGTAGTGCCTCGATCCATTCTCCAAAGCTCCCCCGCCCCACCCTTTTCGATACGGTCCTTGGCTTCGGAGAGACGGACCACGGAAACACCCCGGTTCTTGGCAGAAGGAACCACCAGCAAGCCCTGACTTACGACAGGAGAGGCAACGAAACGAAGTGTGCGATTGTATTGATTCTTCGGGTTGAGTCCGGCAACCCGCCAGAGTTCCTTCCCGGTGACAGGGTCATGACCAATGCAATAGTCGTTGCCATGAGTGATCAATACGTTCAGATCACCCTTACGGTAAGCCGTGGGGGATGCGTACGAATGCTCGCACTCAGCCACTCCATCGCTCTCCCTTTTCACTTTCCATACTTCCTTACCCGATTGCGCATCGATGCAAACGACCAACTGGGCGGCAGAATGAATCAACTGGAGATACAGACGACCCTCGTGAAGAACGGTGGTGGAATGAAACCCGAAACCATAGCGGAACTTGCCATAGCGCTCCTGAGCATTGAAGCGCCATTTTTCAAGCCCCTCGAGATCGAAAGCCACGACCTCCCCCGTCCCGGTCGTGACAAAGAGAAGTTTTCCATCCGATGAGGGAGTTGGGGAAGCAAAGGTTTTCTCCCCATTGCCCTTGCCTTTGGTTTGGCAAACGACACGGGTCCACAATTCCCGGCCATCAACTCCTATGCCCATTGCCTTGACCTCGTTATCCAGCTCGAAGGTCAGGAAAATCTTATCTTTGACCACAATGGGCGTGGAGGAACCGGCCGCAGGAAGAGAAAACTTCCAGTCCAGGTTTTGCGTTTCGCTCCAGGAATCCGGAAGCTTTTGGGAATCGCTGAGCCCATCGCTATCGGGGCCCCGCCAAGTGCGCCAATCAGCCTGAAGAAGGCTGCAAAAGAAAAGAAGGCAAAGTACCTGAAAAAAGACAGAGGGCATGGGAAAACTAGGTTAGAATGTCCTTAATGACATGACCGTGCACGTCCGTGAGACGAAAGTCGCGACCTTGATAGCGGTAAGTCAGTCGCGTATGGTCTATCCCCAGAAGATGAAGAATAGTCGCGTTAAGATCATGAATATGCATGGTTCCCGGCGTCCACTTGTCCTTGTTAGGTTTGATCGTATTGCCATCTTTGTCCGCTAGGTTGTAACCGTAATCATCCGACTGCCCGTAAGTTATGCCGGGTTTGACACCTCCGCCCGCCATCCAAGTGGTGAAAGCGCGCGGATGATGATCCCGACCATAATTCTCCCGAGTCAGTTTGCCCTGGCAATAAGTGGTCCGCCCGAACTCACCTCCCCAGATGACCAAGGTATCCTTGAGCATGCCTCTTTGCTTGAGATCCTTGATCAGAGCCGCACAACCCTGATCCACGTCCTTGCATTGATTGCCATGTTCATTGGGCAAGCCCCCATGAGCATCCCACCCGCGGTGGAAAATCTGAATATTCCGGACCCCCCGCTCGGCCAAACGCCTTGCATTCAAGCAACAAGCCGCGAATGAACCTGCTTGCCTTGCCTCCTTGCCGTAGAGTTCGAAGGTAGACTCGGGTTCCTTGGTAAGATCCATTAACTCTGGAACCGAAGTCTGCATACGGTAGGCCATTTCGTGCTGGCGCAAACGGGAAAGTACCTCGGGGTCGCCAAAGCTCTTGTGATGCTCTTTATTGAGAACGGACAACGCATCCAACTGTGCCCTACGACCATCACCCGAAACACCTTTCGGGTTAGAAAGGTAAAGCACCGGATCGCCTTGACTGCGAAGAAGAATGCCTTGGTGATCCGAAGGCATGAAACCAGTACCCCACAACCGACTGAAGAGGCTTTGTTCGGCATGCTTGGACTTGGCGTGCATGACGAC
>JABHOU010000573.1 GCA_018695085.1 Opitutia bacterium
AAATGTGAGCCCGGCTATTCCCTTGCCGTAGTTCTAGAAATTTCGACTACCGGAGGGCTGACAGCCATGCCAAACTGGAAGAAAGGACGGTCACTAATCCCGGTATACGGGCCAAAATCCAAGCCTAATCTTGAAGGCGCAGAAAGGGAAACCCTACTAAGTTTTGTGGCGAAGGCGGGTCAAAGAGAGTTCACCTTCGAAAAACGAAACGGTCTCTTTCGCCTCAGAAAATGGAAAACCGTGGCGGAGTTCGCGGAAAACACTCTGGTCGGCTGGCAAAAGCATTTCAAAATCTTGCTCAAGGGGGACGCGTCCCTTCTTCCTAAGGGACAACGCCAACTGCAATGGGAACTCGAAGCTCGCTCGACTAAAGGCATGGGAATGAACGTGCGAGAAACGTTTCGCATCAACAACTTCAAGCTGAACGCCGTTCAATCCCGACGGGTTGGTCGAGCTCGAGGAGGAATCACCTTTGTACCGGGACAGGGATTGGTACAACTCGCCACCGAGCAATTGGAGGACTTCGAATGGTGGCGTCGCGAACGAGACAACGGGACACAAACACAGTGGCCGCGCTACATGCTCTTCTCTCTTTTTGCCCGAAAATATCTGAGGGCACAGCCGGATGGGGGGCTTGCTCTATGGCAAAAATCAGTAAATGACGCCGAGAAAGGAACAAACAATCTTTCGCTCCCCGCCTTCATGCGGCCCTACCAGAAACAGGGGGCAACTCGCTTAAGGAGTCTCCACCGACTAGGTTGCCACGGTCTGTTAGCCGATGAAATGGGTCTTGGGAAAACTATTCAGACTCTAGCGCTACTGCAAAAAAGGGCGAAAAAAGATATTCCCGACCTCGTGGTCTGTCCCGCCGCCGTGGTGCCCGTGTGGATAAAAGAAGTCAACGAACGTTTTCCCCGAGTAAAGGTTCGAGTACTGGGAAAAGGCTCCTTGTTCGAAGATGCAGATGAACCCGACCTTTGGGTAGCCAGTTATACCCAACTCAGGAGGCATCGAGCATCGCTAGACAAGGCACAATTTCGTTACTCCGTATTAGACGAGGCGCAACTCATCAAAAACCCAAAGGCCAAGGTGACGCAAGCCTGCGTGGCTATCCAAGCGGAAAGGCGACTCGCCCTATCGGGCACCCCGATCGAAAACTCCCCGCTCGATCTCTGGACTATCTTTCGATACTTGATGCCGGGTCTACTGGGAAGTCGAAGGGAGTTGGAACTCGCTCTGCAAGAATCCCCCGGCGAAACTGCCGATCTACTTCGCAACCAAGTCACGCCATTCGTACTTCGCCGAATAAAAGCCGAAGTGGCAAAAGAACTCCCTCCCAAGTGGGAGACAAATCTGCCTTGCCCTCTCACCGAAGAACAAAGTCGGGAATATCGTATTCTCGCAAACGGCGCCCAAGCCGAACACGGCGATGACTTGCATGCCGGCATGAAGAACGCCCCGACTCATATATTTTCTCTCCTCACTCGACTTCGGCAAACCTGTTGTGACGTCTCCCTCCTTCCTTGGCGAAAGGGCACCACGCCATCGGGAGGCAAAACTGACCTCCTAATGGGAAAACTGCCGGATTTGGTTGCCTCCGGATCCAAAACCTTGATTTTCAGCCAGTTCACTTCCTATTTGGCGATACTCAAAAAATTGATTCGCGAAGCTTTGCCAAATGTTCCCCTCCATCAATTGACCGGGAGCACCCGCGACCGCGGAGCACCGGTAAAGGCTTTCGAGGAAACGACGGGGGCGGCGATCATGCTTGCCTCACTAAAGGCCGCGGGACTAGGAGTCACCTTACGCACGGCAGACTACGTATTCCTCATGGATCCATGGTGGAATCCCGCCGCCGAAGAGCAGGCAATCGATAGAGCTCATCGCATCGGTCGAAAAAAGCCAACTTTCGTCTATCGCCTTATCGCAAGGGGCACGGTGGAAGAACGCGTATGCGAACTGCAAAGCCAAAAGCGGGAAGCCTTTCGCCGAATCATCGGTAAGATCGAACCCGTTGGTACCCTAACCGAACACTTCTCTTCCTTAAGCGAACTGATCGAATTACGAGAAGAACCGTCAATTAAAGATAAATAGCCCCAACCATCGGATCGGGGAAATAAGTGCGAGAAGTGAACTTACTCCTCGCCCTGGTTCTTGCGATTGCGAAAACGTCGCAGGAATTGAAACCCAGGCAACATCAAGAGTCCGGTAACCATAACGTAGGTCGAAGGTTCAGGAACAACCGAATAACTCAAGTAGAAATCTCCGCTTCCATTGTAATATACGCTCCAAGCAGAGAACCCCGCGGCAGACGAATGGTCGTTAAAAGCATTGGTGTTAATCGTAAAATAATCGTCTATGTAACCAGCTCCTCCAGGGTCTGTCACCCCTCCCCAAGTAATCGCACCATCACTGGGACCATCCAGAAACAGAAAACCGTTGGCATCTAAATTATCAGTCCACAAATCCCCGCTGGGAGCACCGGCAGTACCATCAGACTTAACTCCGTAAATATTGATGTCGAAAGTACCCGAACCATCAAAAGCAAGGGTATCGAACTGCAATACGTCCCAATCGGATCCGTCTGCGTTGTTGCCGTCAAAATCAGTTATTTCCCAATCGAAAACACCACCCGCCTTGAGTCCGAGTGCGTTGATTTTCATTGTACCGATGCTGTTTGTAAGGTCTACGGAACCGGCATCGTCCTTATTGCCTCCTATAACCTGAAAATCACTGGTGCCGTTCGACATGGAAGAGGCATGAGCGATTCCGGGACTCACTACGTCGATTTCACCATCGGCGTTTCCAATATTAAGAATGGAGCCGGCATTTGTGATTGTCCCCACGCTATTGCCGACGCCACCACCAATCACGCTCTTCATGTTCGTGTTGTCGTTTGTACCCTGTCCGGCAATTGTGTTGGCGACTGTAATTCCACCGGCCACAGAAAGCTTACCGTGCTCAATAGTAGTGGTTCCGGTTCCCAAAGCGTTGGCATGTCCCGCCACGACTATACCGCCATCGACCGAACCCCCACCATCGGCGATCGTTACGCCTCCTGTGAAATTGCTGCCGGAACCGGCTAGAGTAAGCTTGCCGCTGCCTGTCTTTTTTAGGGTGGCGCCGGAACCATCGTCGCCGATGTTGCCGGTTAATTTTTGGTGGTCATCGAAATCAGCAGCGGTGACTCCGCCCACCTTCAAGGTATTGGTTCCCGAATCGCTAAGGGTTATCGCTCCGGCAAAGGTTTGGGCAGTGGTGGTGGTGGCAAAGCCGAGTTCCACGACATGGTTAGCGCCTCCCGAATTATCAATTGCCAAGGTGCCCGGAGAACCATCGTCTGTAAGATATTCAAAACTTTG
>JABHOU010000466.1 GCA_018695085.1 Opitutia bacterium
AACCTAATGGCCAACCGTTTGTACGAGTGCCCCGTCGTTTTTCTCGAGCCTTACGTTGCGAACTCCAAGGAAGTGTTTTCCCGTATTCAATCGGGCGACTACGAAGGCGCCAAGATGGTGGCTGGAAAACTTCGAGTAAGTCTTGTCGAGGAATACGTGGATGCCGTAGTCGCGGGCTTAGTCGCCCATGCGGCAAGTCACGCAAACTGAGCTAGGCCAAGATTTTCTTGGCCACGTTGCCAAATACGTCGGTTAAACGGAAGTCACGGCCTGCGTAGTTATAAGTCAGGCGTTCGTGGTCTAAGCCAAGCAAGTGCAAAATCGTGGCGTGGAGATCGTGGAAATGCATCTTGTCCTCGACTGCAGCGATACCGTGCTCGTCGGTAGCTCCGTAGCGCATGCCGCCTTTAATTCCGCCTCCAGCCATCCAGAAACTGAATCCGCTCGAGTTGTGGTCACGACCATCGGCTTTCTTTGCATGTGGCGTACGACCGAACTCACCTCCCCAGATAACCAAGGTGTCTTGTAGCATGCCTCGCTGTTTGAGGTCGGTCAGGAGAGCAGCCAGAGGTTGGTCCGTGGCTCCGCAATTGGCTTTCAATTTACTTTTGAGAGCCCCGTGTTGATCCCAGTTCGAATGGGTTGCCTCGATATAGCGCACACCTGCTTCCGCCATTCGCCGAGCGAGTAGGCATTGGCGACCGAAGTCGTTGGTCGCCTGGCCATCGACTCCATACATGTCGAGTATATGCTTGGGTTCGTCGGAGAGATCCAGCAGCTCGGGCACGCTGGATTGCATCTTGTAGGCTAGTTCGTATGATTTGATGACCCCTTCGATTCGCTCGTCGCTTGCTCTACGACTGAGTAGCTTTTGGTTCATCGACTGAATGAAATCGATTTGTTTGCGTTGAAGACCGGGTTCCAAGGTTTTGTTCGAAAGGTTCCCTATGGTGGCATCCCCGATCTTTTGGTTCAGGTCGCCGATGGCAGTGCCTTGGTGTACTGCCGGCATAAAGGCGCTCCCATAATTCTGGGCCCCGCCAACGCGGGTTGGCGGCTTGATTGAAACAAACCCTGGTAGGTTTTCATTTTCCGTTCCTAGTCCGTAACTAACCCAAGCCCCTACGCTGGGTCGCACAAACTGAAAGCTTCCCGTATGTAGCTGGACAAAGCATTGGGGGTGTACCGGTGCGTCGGCATGCATGCCGTTAATCAAGCAGAGGTCGTCGGCATGCTTGGAGAGATGAGGAAACAGTTCAGATATTGGTAGTCCGCTTTTCCCGTGGGGTTTGAACTCGAAAGGGCTCCCCATGAGCTTTCGATTACCGAATCCGCTTGCCCTTTTACCATCATCACGGAGTAGATTTGGTTTATGGTCAAAGGTGTCGACGTGGGAAGGGCCTCCACGCATACAGGCGAAAATTACGCGCTTGGCTCGAGCGGGAAAGTGGGGCCCGCTCGGTGTGGCGCCGCCGGCGAGAGCTTGCTTGGCGGCAATCCCCGAAAAGGCCAAGTAACCGAACCCTGTTGAAATCGTCTGGAGGGCTTTACGACGACTGTGAGTGGATAAGGTCGATTTCTTCATGATGTCTTACTCTTATATTATTTGAAACCTGCTAGGTTTCTTTCTCAAGTTCCTTTGATGCAAATCAGGCGTTCGAAGAGGCGAAGGTAAAGGTTTCCGTTGGCAAGGGCAGGGGTGGACCGACAGAGCTCGTCAAGATCGTTGACCGCCAGTTGGCGAAATTCCTCGTCGTCCGCAATCGCGACCACTTGCCCATAGGCGGATACGCAGAAAATGACTCCACCCGCACAAACGGGCGACCCGAAAAAGGTGTCTTTCACGCCTTCGATGCGTGCTTTCCAGACCAATTCTCCACTGTTTGGACGGAGGCAGGTTATGACCCCGTTGTCAGCCCAGAGATAGAGACGGTTTTTGGTCAGCAGCGGGGTGGGGATATGAGGGACGGTGTCTTCGAGCCGCCAAATCTCCTTGGCCTTTCCGTCCTTGCTCGCGGAGGCGGGACGAATCGCAACCAGATGTTTGTCCAGAGTTGTGAACCCGCAGACGCTCAGCACGAGGTCGCCCGCCACGATTGGAGACGAGATGGCTCGTTCGGCATGCGGGCGCCCGAAGACGGAAAGCTCCCATAGCTGTTTGCCTTGAATTGGTTCCACGCTGGTTACGCCTAGCCACCAGTTTGTGAAGATAAGTTCCTCTTTTCCGCCCGTCGCTTTAAACACGCAGGGCGTGGAATAGGTTAGGCGCTTGCTCTTACGAGGTATTTTCCAGCGGGTCTCGCCTGTTTTGTGGTCGACCCCAATTAGGAAGCCGCCACCTTTTTCCATGTCGTTTGGGAGGACAACCAAATCATTATGGACGATTGGTGATACACCAAAACCATGACCACCATTTGCACTGCCAAGGTCTCGCTGCCAGAGAAGTTTCCCCTCGTGAGACAGTGCGGTGAATTGAAGTTCTCCCTTGTGTCCCCATGCGACGTACACACCGTGTGAATCTACGGCGGGTGTTCCGGTTGCATAGCTGTTGTGCTTGTGGGTTTTGTGAGTTTGGGATGCGAAGGATTTTGTCCAAAGAATTTTCCCCGAATTGGCGTCGACGCAAACTACGAGGCGTTCCTTTCCCTTGTCGCGGGCAGCATTGAGGAATACTTTTTCACCCCAGACGACTGGCGAACTGTGCCCGGATCCGGGTAGTTTTGTGTCCCAGTGATAGGTTTTTTTCGACCACTTGGCGGGAACCGAAAAATCGGCTACTCCGGAACCATTTGGCCCACGGAAACGAGGCCAGTTCTGTTCGTTGCCCGCAATACTGCTACCATAGGCAAAGCATAGA
>JABHOU010000279.1 GCA_018695085.1 Opitutia bacterium
CCCCCACCTTCCGTACCTGCCGTGGAACCTGACATACGAGGGGCAGCAACCATTCGTGAGTTACTCGCCAAACATCGTGAGGATCCGAGTTGCGCGAGTTGCCATGCCAAGATCGACCCGCCTGGTTTTGCTCTCGAAAGCTTTGACGTCATGGGGCGTTGGCGAGACAACTACCGTTCACTTGGCGAAGGATCGAAACGCATCGCAGGCCTTGGCCGAAGCGGCAATGAGTTTGTTCACTACATTGGCTCAGCGGTCGATTCGTCCGGTCGGATGTATAAAGGAGAAGCCTTTGACGGAATCAATGAATTCAAAAAACTGCTTCTGCAGGACAAGGAAGTCATCGCCCGGAATCTGGTTCATCAATTGATTGTTTATGCTACGGGTGCTCCGGTGGCATTTTCGGACCGTGATGAGGTGGCGGCCATTTTGAATCAGACGAAGTCATCTGATTATGGAGTTCGTAGTATTATACATGCTATCGTGCAGAGCCCGCTCTTTGTAAGAAAATGATGATGAAAACAAACCGTAGAACTTTCCTTCGGGCCGCGGGCATAAGCCTGGGACTCCCCATGCTTGAATCATTCGGCGCTTCCTCAGGCCAACCATCGCCACGTCGCATGATTGCCATCAATCAGGATTTGGGCTTCATTCCCAAATTGTTTTTTCCCAAAGGGGAAGGTCGCAACTATGAACTTTCCAGTTACTTGGAAAAGATCGCGGATCACCGGGACAAGTTCACAGTTTTCAGTGGCTTGTCCCATCCGGGCGTAGACGGCGGACATCGGGCGGACAAGTCATTTCTCACCGCGGCTCCTCATCCTGGCCGAGCCAGTTTTCGAAATACCATTTCACTCGACCAACTCATTGCCAACGAGATCGGGCACGAAACCAGATTTCGCTCCTTTTCTCTCTCTATCAATGACTCGAGAAGTCTGTCATACACTCAGGCAGGTGTAGAGATTCCTACCATCAAGAGTGCTTCGGAACTTTACAAAAAAATGTTTTTGCAGGGTGATGAGAAGGCTATGCGAGCACAAGTGGAACGTCTCAAGCGTAGAGGAAGCATTCTTGACGTGGTGATGGGCCAAAGCAAGGACCTCAATAAACGGATTACGGCCACCGATCGGGAGCGAATCGATCAATATGAAACAGCGGTTCGCAGTTTGGAACTACGATTGAGCGAAGCACAGGCCTGGGAAACACTACCCAAGCCAAAGGTTGATGCGCAGATGCCTGACTATCCCTCTGATAAGAAGCAGTTTTTTGACATGATCCGGATGATGAACGACATGTCTCGACTCGCTCTACAGACTGACTCCACCCGAGTGATAACCCTGTTTCTGGGTAGTGTGCGTACGCCAGGGGTCGATTTTGGCAATGGGCGCACCATTGGCGGATATCACAATATTTCCCATCACGGTAAAGATGAAGCCAAACTGAAACAGCTTGCCGAAATTGAGATCGGCCAAATGGAATTGCTCAACGAATTGTTGCAAGGTCTCAACGAGGTGGAGGAGACCAACGGTACTCTGCTGGATAACACCATGGTGCTCTATGGTTGCCACATGGGGGACGCAAATATTCACAACAATAAAAACCTTCCGGTTATTTTGGCGGGAGGAGGTTTTAAGCACGGGCAGCACCTTGCGTTCAGTTCAGACAACAACGCCCCACTGGCCAACCTGTATGTTAATATGCTGGAAAATATGGGTTTGGAACAAACCAAGTTTGCCAGCAGTACGGGTACCCTTACCGGTCTGAGTTAAGAACGGATCGTAAGAAAGCGGGAGTCCGAGACATTATTGTTCGTATGAACGAATTTGCATCTCGCCGGGAAAAGTTGGCGTAGGCAGAAGTATGGTACGAATACTTTGGTGAAACCATATCTTCCGTTCACGATCTTGTGTCTGCTGTTCTTGGGTTGCGCCGGGAGCCCCACAACCGTCATCAGTCCTTATTCATGGGATGATCCATACTGGAAGGCTGAAAACTATCAAAAAAAAGCCCCAAATAGTGTAATGGTCACCGAAGGAGATCTAGTAAAAGACTACAAAGAAGTGGCTAGGATTTATACCGAAGGAGCTCCCAAGAATAAGGAGGAAGCCTTCAGTCTAATGAGAAGAAGGCTTTCTGAATTCGGAGCCGATGCCGTGATCAAAGTCAGGAAAAAGAAAAATAAGAATTACGAAGGGATCGTGGTTCTTTTCGACTAATCTTATTTCTTGGGCTTCTTTGTTTTTTTCTTCAGTGCTTTGCTGCTCACCTCTTTTTCAGGCAACCATTTTTGGAACCGGCTCAGGTCTGAATTTGCGGCCAAGTTCTTCCATTCATAGGGATCCTTTGCGTGGTCATAGTACTCCTCAGAACCGTCTGCATATCGAATGTAGCGTTCAGTTGCGGTACGGACCGAATGGTTTCCGCGTCCATGGGTGGTGATGGCGGGATGCTGCCATTTAGATTTCGGATTTCGCAAGAGAGGGGAGATGTCGTGGCCCCCAACATGCTCGGGTTTCTCAATCCCTGTTAGTGAACAGAGAGTTGGGTATATGCTCATGGTGTCGACGGGTTGACTGCATCTCGTTCCGGGCTTAGTAACCCCCGGAGCCACCCATATCATTGGAATACGGGTGGTCTCTTCCCAAAGGGCAAATTTTCTCCAATGTTGTTTTTCGCCGAGCGACCAACCATGGTCGCTCCAGAATACGATAATGGTATTCTTCCGATCGGGACTTTTCTCAAAGGCATCGAGGAGCCTGCCCACGTTCATGTCGGTATAGGCGCAGGTGGCGAGGTAGGATTGGATCGCGGCTTTCCAGCGCCCACTTTTCAAAAACTTGGCATGATCTGCCTCTGGCTTGGCCATTTTAATCCCCGCCGGGGGAATGTCATCGAGATCATTTTCGATATGGGGCGGCAGCTTGATTTTATCGATTGGGAAATCTTCATAATACTTGCGGGGAGCCACAAAGGCGAGGTGTGGTTTATAGAGTCCACAAGCTATAAAATAGGTTTTTTTACGCTTCTGGGAAAGTCGTTCCACGCAGTAATCAACCGAATGCCAATCCACAATGTCTTCATCTTTTAAATCAGGGAAGGTTTTTTCTACATGGTAGCCGTCGTATTTATCAACCCCTGGGCCATTGCTGAAGAAATTTCGTGCATTCATGTAGTCACTCCACTCCTCGTTCAACACATCCATTTGGTGGTAAATCTTACCAGCCCCGGAAACATAGTACCCGGCTTGTAAAAACTGGGCGGACAAGCCCTCCCCGGGCTTTTGGTATTTCCGCCAGGCGTGTCCGTTCTTGTAGCAACCGCTTACCCATGGCCGCCGGCCACTCATCAGCGCGCAACGCGAAGGTTCGCAGGCAGGGACTGCCGTGTGGGCGTTTGTAAAGGTGGTCCCCATGGCAGCCAAACGATCGATGTTCGGAGTCTTGGCCTGTGAGTTTCGACCCAAGTGACTGACCCAGTGGTTCAGGTCATCAACGGCAATAAAGAGGATATTGGGTCGATCGTCGGCAGAGACGATGCAGGTGGACAAGGAAGCAAAAACAAGGTTCAGGAACAGTCGTTTCATGGTGGTTTTTTTAAGTTGCACCCCGTTCATTCGAGGCTCGCTCAGGTAAAAAGGAACGGCACGAAATTCAATCGTTTAGGTAATGACCTGCATGGCAAGATTAAATGAATCATCATTCAGGGCTGGGCAGATGAGCGAGAAAGGCGAGCCGACCTTGCAGCCCCCTGCCCGTTTCCTTATTTTTCATTCCTTCGGTTCGTCAAAAAAAATAAGTAAGGAATCGAGGGCTAGAGACATTTGGACTTTATACCTATCTTTTTTAGGATAACGTCTTCCCTTATCGCCCACGCAATGTGCTGAAAGCTCTCTATGAATAAACTACATCTACTCTTGTTGCCGGCCCTCTCCCTCGGGCTAACCGCTAATCTTCCTGCCGAAGAACCGGAGTTCAAATCCGAACTTTTCAAAAAGGGAAAGCTGATTTACTCCGATGATTTCAATGGTCCGTTAAATCGGGACTTTTGGGGGCAACCCAAGGGCAAGACGATCAATGACGGCAAATTGATCATCGGACCGCTTTTCAAATCCAAGGAGGAAGCAATGAAAGCTCTTAAGCGGGATCATCACCTTGGGCTCGAACCCGTTGCCCACATCAATCGCATACCTGAGAAATTCGTCATTCATTTGCGCTACCAGTTCGCCAAACCCGAACTTACCCCTGGGCGTCCATCCTTTCAGATCGGGCACCACATGATCAACCTGGGTATAGAGAAGGATGGCGGGCACCGGGTAAAGCTTCCGGACGGTCCCTCTTTCTCCGAACCCGAATCCGACATGGCCCTAAACAAATGGATCGATTTGGTGATCGAATATGAGCAGGGAAAGATCCGGGTCGTGGTAAACGGCAAGGGCAAAACCTACGAGCATGAAAAGGTGACGATTATAAACCCTAAGGATAAGCTTGGTCCTAGGTTCACCTTCAAGGGCGGTCCGGAATGTATCATCCTTTTCGACTCGGTCAGGCTTTGGGATTGCGAGTAGGATCAAGCTCGCTTTTCACAAAAAGTCTAAAAAAACGAGTCCGGCTTCGAACTTATAAAGATCTATTTGGATTGAAAAAATACCTACACATAGCGTTATTACCACTCTTGGCATTCTGTTGTCTGGCATTGGGTGCCGCGGAAAGAGCAGACTCCAAAAAACATGGTCTCGTTGGCCTTCGTCCCTTACCCCGAACGCAGACGGATTGGAAGTCGAACCACGGTGGAAGTTGGCAAGGCACCCCAACGTATGAGGAGCAAAAAGGGAAATATCCCTTTGTTGCAGAACATGTCGACACGGTGAAGGGCTGGCTTGATGGCGACTTTAAGACCAAGCGTGTCTTCTTCGAGCATTATTGGGGATCAGCTGCCAAGCTTGACGATCTGGACCCAAAGAAAAACCAACTTATCGCGAAGATCAAGAAATGGGAACAAAAAGGCGGTGTCATCGAGCATATTCTGATCTGCCGCGAATACGACCTTGTCATAAATAGAGGATATAAGGATGCGAAGCCAGGGCCCTTCAAGGATGACACGCGCATCCTTTTTGAGAAGGATATCGATAGTATCCGTTCAATGTTCAAAATGGCCTACAAGCAGGGAATGCTGAAGAACGACAACTACAGTCTGATCCAG
>JABHOU010000391.1 GCA_018695085.1 Opitutia bacterium
CAAAACGCTCGTATTGATAGAGAATGGGTTCTAGGCGGTCCTGACGAGCAGTTCGAGGCTGCTCTTTCCTGGGAAATGGATCGCATGAAGGGCATGGATGCGTACATTGCCCTTCGAGCGGCGCCGAATGTCTTTGGAACCTCCGACTTGCCTCAAGAGGACTTGAAGAAAGCCATACGCATCCTAAAGCCCGTGCTTGATTGGCGCGTGAAGAAGACAAAATGGTGCGTTCTCCGGTGGCCTACGCCATCGATGGCCCAGCAAGCTCGCATGAGTACGGGAACCTTCGAGGATTTCTTTTTCGACGCTTGCTGCATGGACTACTCTCGCATGACCGAGGGAATGGCAGTTCTCGAAAGGCGCATGGCCGAGGCGGACAAGGTGCAGATCACCGGTCAAGGCACCGATCTCAGGTTTTCTCTCAAGAACATCAATGCAGTTGCCTGCGGCGGAACCCACAACATTCCCGATGGCGAGGTGTTTTCTTGTCCCGTACGCGATAGCGTGGAAGGTCATGTCAATTTTAATGCTGACACCATTTATCAAGGTACTGCCTTTTCGAATGTTCGTCTTGCATTCGAAAATGGAAAAGTCGTCGAAGCGACGGCCGACTCCAATGAGACCAAGTTAAATGAAATTTTGGATTCGGACGAAGGTGCCCGCTACATTGGGGAATTTGCGATCGCCTTCAATCCTAAGGTCACCGAACCCATGCTCGACATCTTGTTCGATGAGAAGATCGCAGGTTCCTTCCATTTTACTCCAGGGCAAGCTTACGAAGAAGCCGACAACGGCAACCAGTCCCAAGTACACTGGGACATGGTTTGCATTCAACGCCCGGATTAC
The DNA here is from genome assembly GCA_018695085.1 of Opitutia bacterium. Taxonomy (GTDB): domain Bacteria; phylum Verrucomicrobiota; class Verrucomicrobiia; order Opitutales; family Seribacteraceae. Next base: position 847 of record JABHOU010000391.1, read on the forward strand.
GGTGGCGGGGAAATCCTTTTTGACGGTGAGCTTATCCGTAAGGATGGTCAATTTGTTCCCGAAGATTTGCAAAAGCTCAATCCCGAGTATCTCCTAGCCGAGAGTTCCTGAGTCACACTTCCCGTCCCATGGCTCTGAATCCCGCCGACAAGGCTTTTATTCGAGCCCTACCGAAGACTGAGACTCATCTCCATATCGAGGGATGCCTTCCTTGGGAACTCCTGCGTGACCTTCATCCCGAAGAGTTTTCTGATCCGCCCCATTTTTGGACCGATGATTTTCGCTACGACTCCTTTGAGGAATTCGAACGCATCCTCATCGAGCACGCCATTCGATGGTTTACGACTCCCGATCGTTACCACGAGGCAGCAAAAGTTATTTTTGCCCGACACCTCGAGCAAAACGTACGCTATGTCGAAACTAGCTTTCACGCAGGAATAATCGAACTTCTCAGTGTTTCTGGAGAAGAGGTGCTCGAGGCTATTCGTTCCGCCGCGCCTGCCGGTTTGGAGGTTCGCGTCTTTCTCGGTATCAGTCGCAATGCATATACTCCTCTTCTCGGGCCGATCCTAGAAGATGCCGTCGAGTCCTGGGACAACCTGTCGGGAATCGACCTTCACGGCCTCGAGAGCCTTCCCATGGGAGACTGGACTCCCCATCTCTGGAGCAAAGCTGCATCAAACGGCAGGACTCTAAAAGCCCACGCCGGCGAATTTGGTCCTGCCGCCAATGTTCGCGAAGCCATAGAAAAATTAAATGTTCGTCGTATCCAACATGGCACAAGAGCTTTTGAGGACGACTCCCTAGTGGACTTACTGAAGGAAGTCGACGCCACCCTCGACCTTTGCCCCATCAGTAATCTCAAACTACAGGTCGTTCCGTCCATGCCGGAGCACCCTGTAAGGCTTTTCTTCGATCAAGGTGTTCGCTGTACCCTCAGTACGGACGACACCTTCTCCTTCGGCAACACCCTGACGGATGAATACGAAGCCTTGGCTGAGTATCTCGCCTTCACTCCTGCAGAACTCTCTCAAATCGCGAAGAATGGATTCGAGGTGGCTGACATTGATGATGACCTCCGAAGCCAAGCTCTCATCGACATCGATCAATTGGTATCTGCTGGCTAGAGCGACATGCCTGAACAGACTTTCATTGTTCCCGAGGAATCCACTCCCGATCGGGCCGACAAGATTCTCGCGTTGCATTACCCTGAAGTAAGTAGGTCAGCCATTCAGCGTTTCATTGAAAGTGGAAAAGTTCGTCGCAAGAACGGTGACAAACTGGAGCCCAAGAAGAAACTTCATCCGGGTGAAGTTCTCCTTGTCGATCTGTCCCCTGAACCCATTCCCGGTCTTCGTCCCGTTGATTTGCCGATCGGAATTCTTTACGAGGACGAAAACCTTGTCGTCGTTGATAAACCATCGGGCATGGTGGTGCATCCCGGGGAAGGCACGGGCGAAGATACCTTGGTTCACGCTCTGCTTCATCATTGCGACGGAAAGCTGAGCTCGGTTGGTTCCCCGGATCGGCCCGGCATCGTGCATCGGTTGGACAAGGACACCAGCGGCGTCATGGTGGTCGCCAAGACCGACCCGGTCCACCATGCCCTAGTGAAGCAATTTGCGGATCGGCAGACCGGGAAGGAATACTTGGCCTTGGTTTCAGGGATTCCTCGCGAAAAATCAGGAAGCGTCACTCTGCCCCTTGGTCGACATCCCACCATCCGCGTGAAGATGGCAGTAGTGGAGAACGGCAAACCCGCTCATACCGACTGGGAGATCACTGAAAGCTTTGGTAATCTGGCATCTCTCATTCGATGCCGTATTCATACTGGTCGAACGCACCAGATCCGCGTACACCTCAGTTCGCTTGGTCATCCAATTGCCGGAGACGAGACATATGGTTTTAAGCCTTCTCGATCAAAAATTTCGTCCCCACCTCGAGTTCTGCTTCATGCACGGAAGCTAAGTTTCACTCACCCTGGGAGTGGTGAGCCAATGAACGTGGAAGCCCCTTTGCCTGCAGACTTCAGCGATTATGTTGAGCTGCTGAAATAGAGTTCAGTTTTCTTTCGTCCCTTCCCAATGCCACTCAATTGGACGGATTCGTGAAGGTGCCGATAATGTGTCCCACGATGAAGGCCAACAGGGCGAGAAGCATGAGAATAAGGAACCACCAGAGATATTTACCACCCGAACCGCCGAACTGTGGTCGACAACCGAGATTGTTTGATTGCGATGGAGTGAAAAGGAATTTGCTGCCTTCTCTTTCTTCAGGATCCAGGTCACGGTCGCGATTTCTTCTACGCGACCTCCTTGACTTTGGCCTCTTCCTTCCTTCTCGCGGCAGGATAGTCACTGCGGACGAATCGTCGCCCGTGTACACTTGGGAGCTCGTAGGAGCTTTGAGTTCCTCAGGAAAAACCTCGCCGAAGGTCACCCGTTGGTGGAGCGCGTTGAACCCGAGAACGTTGACTTCGACCTCGAAACTTTCGCCCGAACTCATAGGTAGCAGGGGAATGTGATCGTCTTTCCAGTTCTTGTCGGGGTGAATAAGGATAGCCACTTCGACTTTATCTTCGCCTATGAGGGCAAGGATGGTTTGTCCGTCCTCATAGTTCTTGTCGTAGCGACTGGCGAAAGTTTTCGAACTGGAAACGAAAGTCCCCTTGAGGCTTAGGCTTTCCTTCATAAAGGGAGCCAGTGCTTCGTTCCCATGGGAAGCCTCTCTCTTTTGGCCCGAAAGTTCGATCAGTGTGGAAAGCAAGTCAGTCTTCACGGGTCATTTTTTGCAGCATAGGGCTAATTATATCAATATGGGATCGAAAATCTATTCTAACTACCCAGAGCACAACTGAAAAACTAAAGCCTAACTTGGCGCAGGTCTTTGGTCTTCAGTCCGTTTTTGGGGGATCCTCGTTCACCTTGGCGGGGGCCTCGCCTTGAATGGCGGCGATCTTTTCGGTTAGGGCTTTCACGGTTTCAGAGCCAGTATGAATACCATAGTCCAAGGTGAAGGATCGGGATTCACCGGGGGCGAGCTTGGGGACGCGACCGAATTTTCGCTCTACCTTGCGGTTGAAGGGATAGCCCGTGGCGGGCTCAAGACCAGTTACGTACCCGTCCTCGACTGCCGCAGTGTTC
>JABHOU010000548.1 GCA_018695085.1 Opitutia bacterium
GTCGAAGTACTCGATCAATTTCCAGTCCCCATCACGTATGGCGCCGGCTGAGACGCCCCCTAGGAAATGGGGCTTGTCCAATGGATAGTGCCAATGAAGAGCCTTTCGCTTGGGAGCGACCTTGGGGGTTTTCCAAGTGGACAGCGTGGAAACCCCGTCCAAGGTTTGAGATGGATCGGGCTTGATCCCTACAGCCTCAAGGAGGGTGGGATAGAAGTCGTGGTTGACCACGGGCAGGTCGCAGGTCTTGCCTGCCGGGACCTTGCCGCCAGACCAGCGCACGATGAGGGGCACGCGGATTCCTCCTTCATATAGCTGGCTTTTTCCTCCACGAAGAGGCGCGTTGGAAGTAACATTCGTTTCCCCTCCGTTGTCGCTCGAGAAAATGAAAATCGTGTTCTCCGCCAGATCCAAATCATCCAGTTTGCGTGCCAGTAGACCGATGCCATTATCAATACTCTCGAGCATGGCGGCCAAGTGAGGGTTATGGTTTTGGGCCCAATGGGTACAGCTATTCACATCGAGCCCGGCATCCTTGCAAAGATAGCAATTCTTTCTGTCACTCGGTGCTGGTGGATGTTTCTTACGATACTTTTCAACAAGGTCCGGGCGGCCGTTGAGAATCGTGTGCGGCGCGTAGTGACTGAGATACAGAAAGAAGGGCTTATCCTTGTTGCGCTCGACGAAATCAAGCGTTTCCAAATTCAACCTGTCGGTCAGGTATTCATTCTTTCCCATTCGGTTTTCAGGAAGGTCGAGCCAACGGATGGGTTGCGTACGGAAAACATAGGGCCAGAAGTTGGCCCCGTTGCCCACGCCCTTGACTTCGCTGCCAATGTTCCAGCCGAAACCATGATCGGTAGGGCGAACCTCGAATTGGGCGTTCTGATATTTGTATCCGGTCAAGTGCCACTTTCCCACCATTCCGGTTGCATAGCCGTTCCGCTTGAAGATCTTTGGGAGCGTAATTTGACTGACGGGGAGAGCGTTGGACGAGTTCGGGCGTAGGTAGTCGAGAATGCCTACCCGGGCTGGGTGTTGTCCGGTCAGCAGAGCAGCCCGGTAGGGTGAGCAAACGGGAGCGGCGGCATAGGCGTGGGTGAACCGGAGCCCCTGCTTGGCTAGCTTGTCGAGGTGGGGCGTTTCGTTGAAGGAATTCCCGTAGCATGCCAATTCCGCCCACCCCAAGTCGTCGGCGAGAACGAAGATGACATTGGTCGGGCGCTCTTTGGAAAAGGCCGGCATTCCGAGGACGCAAAGGGCGAGCAGGGATAGGATCGATTTCATCATCATTTGAGAAAAACGGTGAGAGATGGCTTGGAGCTTATGCCAGACGATTCAAAAGCAATGGAATGGGGACGGGAAGATTTGGTTTCGTAGAGATTGCTATTCGAAGAAACGATCTTTTTTTCTTCGGTCCAAAAATCGAGTTTCACTTTGAACGGGCAGTTCTCAACAATGATCCTCTTGTTTAGGCCTCCATTCTTGTTTTGTCGTTCGACCCTGATCTTCGTCCTGCCGTTTTTTTTAATTATGGGAATTTCAAACTCCATCCAATCCCATGCGGAAGGCATAGCTTCGCGGACACTTAAAGTTTGATTGGGGAGAGAGTAGGAAATGCCAGCGAACCCTTCCAGAAAAAGGAGAATTTTACCTGCGTTGAAATTGGAATATTGATCGCCGAACAAGGCTAGATCTCTGCGGTACGCCTCCGGGGCCACGGGTAAGTCCCATTCTTTGTGATAATTGTAGTTTTCCAAGTGATTAAGGGTTAACTCCGAAGCGGTTTTTGCGAATCCTTGCCTGAACATTCCGTCCAAGGTGAAGTACGCGGTGTCAGGCGTGTAGCCAAAGGCCAGATCGGGAGGAGAAGTAAACTTACTCATCGACTGTCTGGCCATGGCCAAGGGAAAGAACTCCCCGTAAAATCCATCCTCCCGATTGAAGGCCCATGCATTGATCATTTTTTCGGCATATTCTCTGGGGAAATATTTCGAACGCATCGACCAGAAGGCATTGGTCATGAGCATCCCGTTCTTCGGTCCCATGAAAAAGTCCTTGTGCCCATTGGCTTCCCACCTTTGATCGAACATCAAGCGGACGTGCTCAGGGTCTCTTCGAACCAAGTTGGTCCAGTGCGAAACATCTTCCTCATGGCCAAGCAGCGAGGCCATTTTCTCAAGCGTTTCCGCAACTTCGAACTCATTCATCGCAAAGCCTCCGAGGCGCTTCCAAAAAACCTTGCGGAAATAACCCTCGTAGCATTTTCGCAGGAAACCCAGATCGCCCGAATGTTCATAAATTTGCCAAGCTCCGAGGACGTGCTCTGCCAATTCGCCCCCGTAGGCTCCAGAGTGCCAGGTGGTGCCCTTGTTATCGGAGAGCATGATCGCCCCGTTGGAGGTCACGCGGTATCTGCCGTTCTCGACCAGATGCTTCCAGGTCAGTACGTTGCCATAGGCGAAGCGTGGTTTGTCTCTCATCCAAGCACCAACCTTTATTTGGAAACAAGAATCGTAGCGATGAATACCAAGAAAGTTGTTCACTGCCGTCTGGGTGTGATTTTCCATTTCCCAGCCCTTTTGCACATCGATGTAGTACATTAGGTAGAGGGACCAAAGATAATAATAGATCTCTTCGAATTTCGGATCACTGCAGCGGAATTTCGGAATCTCCTCATTGAGTAAACGGTTCATTTCCGCGGTTTTCGAAGCGAGCATCTGCTGGTCTTGGACAATGATTTTACGGGCTTCCCGAAGGGCTTTGCCCGAATCGTCATTCATTGCCCAGGAGATGGTCACGCCTTTTGAGTCACAAGGGATTTCGAAAAGATACTCGCTCTCACCTTTCTTTCCTCTGCTCAATTGGATGGTTTTGGAAAAATCCTTGGAACATGAAAGAGCGGTGGTCATGCCTTGATAAACGATGGGGCCGATCCGCTCGGGCCCATCCGGATCCGGCCGGGAGCGTACCGTTCCACCCTCGCTGATCAGGATGGCGTTTGCATTGGGTTCATACCGGATTTCCGAAGTTGAGGAGACGCTGTGCCGAACGAGAAGGCTATGTCCTTCGAAGCGCAGGACAATTGGTTTGCTCGAGGTGATCATGGATACAGCGGCGTCGTTTGAGCCAATGAATTTTTCCTCCTTGATCAGGACGTCCCCGATCTCGTATTCGCAGATCATCTTGTCGGGCCGCCAGATCATACGGGTCGGCGCCGGGTGGTGGTGAACATTACCGTCGACCAGTACGCTTCCGTAGAGCACGCGGGTGTCCTTGTAGAACTCCCAGCCCTTGTAGTCGTTTCCGGTGCCGGTATGTTCAGTTCCCTCCAGTTCGCTTTCCAACAAGCCTACGCCCCGGCTTCGCAGGTCATGATGGATGGGGTGGGTCAGCCCGATGGTCTCGTCCTCCACGGATTTCCAACTGGCATGAAAACCTCCGACATAGTAGCTCAGGTTGCCGGCCATGAAGCCGTGCTTTTTCCCTTGAATCGATTGCCCGAGAAATTCGCAGTAGTTTTTATCGGCTGTGACGGGATCGCAAAAAAGGCAAAATATCAGGATGGCAAAGATCGCGATGCTTCTGGACATTTTCCAATCCAAGATGATCCGGTTGATTTCGAGACCGACGAAAATCAATCCTCGAATGCTACCTTGACCTCAAGGATTCCAACTGCCGCATCTTCTTTCGGCATCATTTTGATCCGGATGGCATCGCAGGTGAGCGGGGCGGCCGGGTGAACGACGTTGTACTGGTTGGCCCGGTTGTCATACCTATCGGTGACGTAAAGTTCGAACGGTTTCCATTCACCCTTGTTGCGCACCTCGAGAGACCATTCCTTGGGAAACTTGATGTCCTGTTGATCCTGCATCCAATAGACGCCCACGTCCCGTAACTTTCTCGGTTTTGCGAAATGTCCCTCGACCCATTGCTCTTTGCCCAGTTGCGGGCGACTGGTCCACCTTGGAACTTTTTTTCCGCTGGACCAACGGGGTTCCTTCCCGTCCCCAATGGCACTCACAGTGTCGAGGTCGGAAGTATGGGAAGCCTTCAGGATCTTGAAGATGCTTTCCTTGGGGAGCTTATGGGGATCGTAAACGGCTAATTCGGGGATCGTGGGGAACCAGATGATCATCGATCCCGGCTTACGGTTGTTCCAAGCATAATAGGGCACGAGAGAAAGGTTGCGTTCTTCCAGTTGTCCGCGTTCCGTCAAGGCATTGGCTTGAGAGATTACATTGATGAAAGAGCCGGCGGGAAGATTGACTCTTGAAAGATCGGCTTTCTTGACGGTGGGCTTCTTGTCCAGAAAAAAGCGTTGGGTGGCGCCGCCGTTATCAACCTCCTCGGCGCACAGAACGAATGGTCCGCGAGTGAAGGCAACACGGTTGTGGTTGTCCTCAACCCGCTTGTCACATTCGTTCAAGCGGGTTGGCATGGGCAACTCGAGTACTACCTTGTCCCCTTTTTCCCATTCTCTGTCCAAAACGGCAAACCCAAGTTCCGTTTTTGGGCTGACGGCATTTCCGTTGACCGAGATTTTCCATTTTGGTTTCGATGGGTTGAGGTAGTGGTAAAGCTTGCCCGGAACGAATTGCTTGCCCGTCCATGTAGGAATACGAAGTCGCAGGCTAAAGGAAGCAGGTTTCTCGGGGTTGAGCGAGA
>JABHOU010000673.1 GCA_018695085.1 Opitutia bacterium
CTTGAACGCAAGGAATTCACCGAGATGTGGGTAATGAAATTTGCCGAACTCCTGCAGATCCAAACAGATGACAACCAAGGCATGAGCTACAAAGCAACCTTGCTCTATTTCAACTGGCTGAAGGATAAGATCGCAAACAATGTTCCTATGGATCAAATCGTTCGGGAATTACTGACCTCTACCGGAGGAACATTCGTAACTCCCTCAACCAACTACTATCAGGTCGAACGGGATGGACTTAAGATCACCGAAAACGTTGCCCAAGTCTTCATGGGCATGCGCTTACAATGCGCCCAGTGCCACAACCACCCCTTCGACCAGTGGACGCAGGACGATTACTATTCCTTCTCCTCTTTCTTCAGTCAGATTGGGCGCAAAAGGGGGGCCGATCCTCGTGAATCAATCATCTACAACCGCAAGAGCGGCGAAATCAATCACCCCGTTCACAAAAAACCCATGCCACCGAAATTCCTTGGTGGCGAAGCTCCGGAAATCAAGCGAGGCGCGGACAGGCGTGCAGTCATGGCCGAATGGCTTGCTTCCCCTAAAAACCCATTCTTCGCGAGGAATCTGGCAAATATCGTCTGGGCGCACTTCTTCGGTCAAGGAATCATCGAGCCCGTAGACGACGTTCGCGTGTCCAATCCACCTTCCAACCCCCAACTGCTAGACGAACTGGCCAAGCGTTTCACCGAATACAACTATGATTTCAAGAAACTCGTCCGGGACGTCTGCAATTCAAGAACCTACCAATTATCAAGTGCCACAACTGAATCGAACAAGGATGACCTTCGTAATTTTGCCCGATCGCACTTGAGAAGATTGAGGGCGGAGGTCCTTCTCGATGCCATTTCCCAAGTGACCCAGACAAAGAATAAATTTCAAGGACTGCCTCTCGGAGCCAAAGCCATTCAGATTGCCGATGGGCGAGTGAGCAATTATTTTCTTACAACCTTCGGCCGAGCGACGCGTGAAACCGTTTGCTCCTGCGAAGTGGTAATGGAACCCAGTCTTTCCCAAGCCCTTCATTTACTCAATGGCGACGTAACCAACTCCAGAATCAAACAAGGAAAGGTCGTGACCAACTTCATCAAAGAAGGCAAGACTCCGGAAGCAATCGTCGACGATCTCTATGCACGATGTTATTCCCGCAAACCGAGAGCCGAGGAAAAGGCAAATCTTATGGCTTCCTTAGTCGGTACCGACTCACCGGTCGAACCGTTGGAAGACGTCTTTTGGGCGCTTCTCAATTCAAAGGAATTCATCTTCAACCACTAATTCCGGATCGTTTCGCCCAAGCGATCATAACGAACCATGGTATTTTCGTTAAGAAATTCTCTAATCAGTTCCCTGTTCGTCGCCCATTCGCTTAGCTCGACCACGGAAAAGCCTAACTTTCAAGATGACCTGATTCCGCTTTTCGAGGAATCATGCAATTCCTGCCATAACCCGGACAAGGCAAAGGGAGGACTCGATCTCACCAGTATGAACGGAGTCCTCGCCGGAGGAAGTTCCGGGGCGGTCGCTTCACCAGGAGATTCATCCAACAGTTTGCTGTACCTCTTGGCCGCTCGCCTGAAGGAACCTCACATGCCTCCCAAAGGAGACAAGATTCCCAAAGCTAACCTTGACCAGATCAAACTCTGGATAGATCAAGGATTACTTGCTACGGCATCCGGTAAGCCGATGACGAAGAAGAAACCCTCGGCGAATCTTGCTCTTGGATCAGTGTCCATCGGAAAGCCGAATGGACCGCCACCCATGCCCGAATATCTCTCTCTCGAGCCTAGCGTGGTTTCCCAGAGAGCTTTCGCCCCGCCTGCCATGGCGACATCCCCTTGGTCCCCTATCGTAGCCATTGCGGGACAAAAACAGGTTCTCCTTTACAACACCGACAATCTTAACCTGCTGGGCATTTTACCCTATCCCGAAGGATTCATCGAGTCTCTAGTATTCAGCCGCAACGGGAAAATCGTACTGGCAGGAGGTGGTCGGGGAGGCAAAGTCGGTAAGGTTGCAGGTTGGGAATTAAAAACGGGCAAGCGCATTCTTACCCTTGGAGAGGAATACGACACCATTCTCACCGCCGACCTTTCCCCGGACCAATCGCTGGTGGCCATCGGAGGTCCCTCTAAGTTGGTTAAGGTCTACGATCTCGCCAGCGGTGAAATCCTCTACAAGATCAAAAAGCATTCCGAATGGGTCTCTCAGGTCAGGTTCTCGCCGGACGGAATCCTTCTGGCCACCGCAGACCGCAATGGCGGGCTGCATGTATGGGAAGCCCGAACAGGCAACGCATTCTACACCTTGGATGGTCACAAGCAGTCCGTAACCGGTCTCTCTTGGCGAGCGGATTCCAACGTACTCGCTTCCACTTCGGAGGAAGGTAGCGTTCGCACTTGGGCGATGATCAATGGAAAACAAATAAGTACTTGGGGCGCTCATAGTGGTGGCTCGCTATCCGTCCACTTCGATAAGAAAGGGAATTTAGCAACCGGTGGCCGAGACAAATCAATTAAGCTTTGGAACCCAGCAGGCTCCGTAATACGAACCATCTCCGGATTTCCCGAAATGGTCATGGAAGCCAGATACTCCCACGATGGAGCACGAATAATTGCGGGAGACTGGACCGGTCAGGTTTCCGTCTGGAACGCTGCCGACGGCAAAAGACAAGGTGACCTATCAGCCAACCCTCCCGCTATTGCATCACGTATCGCCTCTGCCCTTAAATTGGTAGACGAACGTAATGCCGCAACCGCAACCGCAAAAGCCAAGCACGCTCCTCTCGCCCAAGCTCTCGCCGCCGCGAACGCAAAGTTAGTAGAGGCGAAGAAGACAGTTGCTAGCGCAGCAGCTGCACATAATGCAGCGGAAAACAAATTGACAGCTGCAAAAGCTTCTCTAGCTCAAGCCATTTCAGATCGCGACAAAGCCAAAACGGTCAAGGATACCCGACAAGTCGCTCGCGACAAGACTGCCAAGCAACTCGCTGATGCTCAATCCGCTCAAAAGACCCAAAAAGCTTTAAGCGATGACTGGGGCAAAAGAAGCAGTTTTCGTTCCGAGCAAGTCAGCCTTCTTCGAGAAACCCATCGGAAGGCCAAGGAAGCCCTCGCCGGCATCCCCGAAGACATTGGCCTAAAGGACGCAGTTGCAAAGCAAGAGCAAGCTCTGGCGGCGATGGATAACGCATTCGTCCAAGCTCGGGATAAAAGTGCTGGCCATATGACTAATGCAGAAACCTTCTCCAAACAGGCCGCCGCTCACGCATCGGCTCTCACTGCCGCCGAAAAAGCCTTTAAGGCTGCTGAAACGGCTCTTGCAGTTCATGAAAAAACCCGCAGCGAGAAAGACTCTGCAGTAAAAGCCGCGGTCGCTGATAAAGCCGCCAAACTTGCAGCCAACAACACAGCCAACTCAGCCTTGGCCCTACAAACAAAGGAACAGGCTACGGCATCGGAAGCTGAGAAGGTCCCGGCCCAAAACCTACGAGAGGCGGAAGTATCTCTCGCCTCAGCAGTCAACTCTGCAAACAAGTGGAAAGCCGAAACCATAAATGTAGAACGGCATCTCGAACTCGGTAAACTGAACGATCTTCAAAACAAACTCAGTGGCTTAGCTGCCATCGCAGCGGAGGCCAAGACTCTTCACGACAACGCCCTTGCGGCTCTTGCGGCAGCTCAAAAGGCTCTCGCCGAGGTTCCCGTCAAGATCAAGGCCAAGGAGGAACTTCTGGCGAAACAGAAAACCGCCATGGGAGTGGAAAGACAAAATCTGGAAATAGCCCGAAAAGACTCCACCGAAAAAGAAGGTTTCTTGAATCAGGTCCAAACACTTGCCGTCGCCACAAAGGCA
>JABHOU010000095.1 GCA_018695085.1 Opitutia bacterium
CCATGCAAAGGTAAACCCGCCTCTAGGCGAAGGGTATCTCGTGCAGCCAATCCAGCCCAGCGGAGGTCATAAGGTTTTCCCGATTCAGCAAGAGCATTCGCCCAATCATAAAGGGTCTCGCAACTGCAATAAATCTCAAAACCATCCGCTCCCGTATAACCGCTTCGAGCCAGAAGTACCGGAGAATCAAAGACAACAACCTCTGCGAAATGCATCTTACCAATAAAACCGAGATCCATGCCCGCAGATTGGGAAACAACTGCCAAGGCATCGGGACCTTGGACGGCAAGCTGACCGTATTTCTGCGACAGATCAAAAACTTCACAGGCAAACTCAGTTGAGAGATCCTTCAAATAATCAAAATCTTTTTCAACATTCGACGCATTAACGCATAAAAGGTAGTCATCCTTGCTCCTTTTGCAGGCAATGAGGTCATCGATAACGCCCCCGTTCTCGTCACACATGGGAGAATAAACAGCTTGCCCGACGTCTGAATTAGAAATCCAATTGGTAAGGACATGGTCAAGAAATGAACCAGAATCACTACCAAGCACCTGAATTTCGCCCATGTGGCTAACATCGAAGACCGCTGCCGATTTACGGGCGGACATGTGCTCCTCCACCGAACTGCCATAAGCAACCGGCATTTCCCACGATGCAAATGCTGTGAATTTTGCCCCCAAGTTTTCGTGAAAACATCGAAGTGGGAGCTTTCTCAGTTCAGGGGTGGATTTCGATTCTTCAACAATTTCTTGCATTCGCACTTCTAGGATGGTTGGATAGTAAAGAATTGACTCAATGAGAACCCAAACGGGAAAACGCAATCTTAACCTGCGAGGCACTCCATCCTCAAGGCATTCCATCGGTTCCAATAGCTATATTTGAATGTGCTGTAAAAAGGACGGGCACAGTCAGGAAACGGTGATCACCAATCTGGTACGCCGAAAATTTCTTCAAGGATGAATTTACTCCCTGAACTAATTGTTGCCGTCGCTCTAACGATTGGGATATCAGCCCTTTGCTCGACCTTGGAAGCGATGATCTTGAGCATAACCCCCGCTGAAATCGAGGCTTTGAAGAAAAACTCTTCTCGAAAAGGTAAAATGCTGGAGAGATACCGAGAGGAGATCGAGGAAACGACGTCTTCCATCCTAAGCCTCAACACAATTGCGAACACCTTGGGGGCTACACTGGTCGGCGGACTGGCCGAGAAAGCCTTTGGGGATGGCGGGAACAGCTTGCTGATTTTTGCTGGGGGAATGACGTTGGGCATTCTGTTCTTCGCCGAAATCATCCCGAAAAACATCGCGGTTGCCTACCGAGGAGGGCTTCAAGCTAATCTGGTGTATCCGTTAGCCGTTGTCCGCTTCGTAATGGCACCCATATCGAAGGTCTGCAAAGCTACCGTTAAAGCGGTTGTGCCCCAAAACAACGAACGCGAGATCGACGAGGAAGAAGAAATCATTCTCTTGGCACGAAAGGGAGCGAAGGAAGGAAGTCTGTCCAACAATGAAAGCGATCTTGTTACGAATGCATTGCGTCTCGACGACATTCACGTTAGGGACATCATGACGCCACGCACAGTCGTCACTGCTTTCGAGGAAGACATGACCGTGGAAAAAGTCTTCGACATGCATCCGAACGTCCCTTTCGCCCGCGTTCCAATATTTGCTGAGACGATTGATTCAGTCACTGGCATTGTACGCAGGAGAGATTTACTTCAGGCTGCGGCGGAAGACAAAGATGAAGTGGTAATCAAGGAACTTGCCCAAGAGGTTGTTTTCGTCCCTGAAAACGCTTCGGCCGACAAAGCTCTCCGCCTCCTCCTTGCTCAGCATAGCCAGCTCGTGGTCGTCGCGGACGAATTCGGTTCCACGGTTGGCGTCCTTGCAATGGAAGACATTATCGAAAGTATCTTGGGCCAAGAAATCTTTGAACACGATGATGTCGCTGTCGATATGCGAGAATTGGCTAGACGCAAAAGTAACGTGATCGAACAAGGAGAAAAAGTTACAGGATCACTTCCCGAACCCTCTACGAAAGACGCTTAATGCCAGCCGAAGCTCAATATTGGGTTCATGACTTGAGCCCATTTCTGTATGAATTTCCAGAGGGGTTTCGAGATTGGGGTCCGGGAGGTATTCGTTGGTACGGAATATCGTATCTCTGCGGCTTTGTAGCCGCGGGGATGCTGCTACGACTTTTTTGGAAGAAAAACCGTAGTCCATATGAACCCGAACAGATTCTAAACCTGCTGACATTCCAAGTTCTCGGAGTTCTGCTGGGTGGTAGAGTCGGTCATGCATTTTTATATAACTGGCCGAAACTCATTGAAGATCCCTTGATGCTATTTCGAGTATGGGAAGGAGGTATGTCAAGCCATGGAGGCTTCATTGGAGTTTGCATCGCGACACTCTGGTACGCTCGTGTATCGAAACAATCCCCTTTTCCCATTGGCGACCTTATCGTCTGCGTCGTACCACCCGGACTTTGCTTCGGCAGAATTGCCAACTTCATTAATGGAGAGCTTTGGGGACGCCCAACTGAAGTTTCTTGGGGAGTTCTCTTTCCTCATGCACCCGATTTTGCCGAAGGCATCGCCCGGCACCCATCTCAATTGTATGCCGCTGCACTCGAAGGGCTTTTAACTTTCACTTATATTCAATGGCGATTCTGGAAAACGAATATTTCAACTCGTGTTCCAGGAAGGTTGTCCGGAGAATTTCTCGTCGTATACGCCTTTGCTCGAATTGCCGACGAATTTTTTCGCGAACCGGATGCCTCCCTAATTCTGGGGATGTCGCGCGGTCAATTTTATTCACTATTTCTTGCCGCTGGAGGAATTGCCTTGATCATGCTGGCGGAAAAGATCGCCTCCCGAATAACAGTAACTGGTGAATCAAAGGACTGAAACCAAGATCTATATTTCAGGTAAATTCAGCAAAACTAACTCCTTCTCTCCCTTTACCTTTGACAGGTGCGGGGAAACCGGGACAAACCGAACAAGTACAATTAACGATTAGACTCACATGTTTGGCAACCTGTTCGGCTTTCTCTCAAACGATATCGGTATCGATCTAGGTACTGCAAACACGCTCGTGTTCGTAAAAGACAGGGGTATCGTTCTCCGTGAACCCAGTGTAGTTGCTCGCTACAAGACAAGTAAGAAAGTTTGTGCCGTAGGCAATGACGCCAAACGAATGCTAGGCAGAACTCCTGGCACGATTGAGGCGCTGAGACCGATGAAAGACGGAGTCATTGCCGACTTCGAGATTTCAGAAGCAATGCTTCGATACTTCATCGAGAAAGTGGACAAAAGGAAACTTGTTCCACCTCGGGTAGTGGTTGCAGTCCCATCCGGCATCACCGCAGTTGAAAAGCGCGCAGTAAAGGACTCGGCCATTCGCGCTGGAGCCCGAGAGGTGCTACTTCTTGGAGAACCGATGGCTGCGGCCATTGGCGCGGACCTACCAATCGACGAAGAATACGCCAATATGATCGTAGACATTGGCGGAGGAACGACCGAAGTGGCTATCATTTCCATTTCAGGAATTTCATATCAACGAAGCATAAGGGTGGGTGGAGACGAAATGGATGAGGCCATCCTAGCGTACATGAAGAGAGCTTACGGGCTACTAATTGGCGAACGAACCGCAGAAGAAATAAAGCTTACCATCGGGTCGGCTTCACCCATTGAAAGCGGCGAACTGAGCATGGACGTGCGGGGACGAGATTCAACTGCCGGTCTTCCCAAGACAATCCACATCACTTCGCAGGAAATCCGAGAAGAGGCTTTCAGCGATGTAATAAGCCAAATAGTTGAACTGGTAAAGAACGCCTTAGATCGTTGCCAACCCGAACACTCCGCTGACCTTATAGACAGGGGAATTGTAATGGCAGGTGGAGGAGCTCTTATTCGTGGGCTCGATCAAGTGATCAGTGATGCTACGGGTTTGACTGTTCTTCAGGCAGATGATCCCCTTTGCTGCGTAGCAAACGGTACTGGCAAATTTTTAAATCTCCTCGGTTCGCTCAGTCGGGAGCAAGTCGACAGATTGGTCACCCAATAAAGCCACAGTCTTGGCTAGTGACAAATCCACCAAGCGAGCCAAACCGTTCCTCATACTGGCGGGCTTTCTGGTATTCTGGTGGTGGATTCCCGCCGGATGGAAATTAGCAACACGTTCAAGTTTTCGTGAGTTTCAAGCTCCTATCTGGGAACTGGCATCCAGAGCGGAAGACCTAGGCGAATACTGGGGCCATCTTTCCGACTCGAAGAAAACCCTGATTGAGAAAGGTCGCGAAAACGCTAGAGGATCGGCAGCACTCGAGGCCAAGCCATCCATTCCGCAGATTAAACTATTGAAAAGTGAAATCACTCGACTTGAAAATGCTCTATCGGTGATCCCGAAACCTGGATTCCAAGCAGTAGTGGCAAGAGTAAGTCGGAGGGATCTATCCGCGTGGTGGCAAACGGTAACCTTGCGTAAAGGTAGTGCCCAAAACCTAACGACGGGAGCGGGAGTTATTTCCGCCAACGGAATGGCAGGCCGTATCAGGGAGGTGGGGAAACGATGGGCTACGGTGAGACTCGTCACGAGCCCACAGTTTAGGGTCGCCGCTCAATTTGAGGGAGATGACCGGCCCGTAACCTTTCAAGGGGGCGGGATTCCCACGGGAGGCAAACCTTTTGGTATCGTACGCGACGTACCCCACGACCTTTCCCCAAGTGATGGCAAGCCATTAAGACTCCTCACTTCCTCATTAGGAGGCACCTTTCCCGCAGGTATTGCCATAGGCATTGTAAATAAACTCGAAGGAGGTGAAAACGGTCTATTCAAAAGCGGGAGAGTTGAATTGGACAAACTGTTGGGCAAACTTCGAGAAGTGACCGTCCTATTGCCGAGAAACGATTCCACAGCCTCCGAATGAAACGTCAAAATCTCTGCGCGCTCCTTGTTCTGGCGAGTAATTGCCTAGCACTTTTTCTTTTGTTCTCATGGAATGATTACTGGTGCCGACACGGGATTTATTTTTATTTGCCGGGACTCTTCTTTCTTTTCGGATCTACTCGACTGAGCAATCGAAACGGGGCGATAGTAGCATTTATTACGGGCTTACTAATAGACTCCACGAGCACAAGTTCCTTTGGTCTGCATGCCTTTGGTCTGACACTTTGCCATTTGATCGCCCGTGAAGGAGGTGAAGGGATGAAGTCAACTCGAAGTCTCAGACCACACATATATCAACAGTTCGCAAATCTCTTTCTTATCACTTCTGTTTCCATCTCAAGCTTTGCGCAATCAGCAGAAACAGCCATTCAAGGACTGGAACGACTTTCCATCGACATCATTGCATCACAACTCCTGCTGATCCCCGTGGG
>JABHOU010000574.1 GCA_018695085.1 Opitutia bacterium
GGGGATAAGAAAACTCTAGCCCTTGTTTTCCTTGTCCTTTCAAACCCGCCAAAGCGTGGCAATCCAGTCTGTGACGTCACATAGGATGCCGGGACGATGCGCTGGGATGCCTTGCGGACCCGCTGAATTGCCGCGTCAGGTTAGCGCCTTCCTCGCAATGACATACTGTGAAAGCGAAGGGCAAACGAGCAGAATGCGCAGTTTGCCCACAGGAAAAAGGTTTCCATGCTGAAGGCGCTTTTTTTTCCGTTTCGCATTCTCGCCCGTCTCGTTGGGTATGCACGCCCGAAGCGCGTGGTGCTCGACACCAACATCCTGATCGCGGCAGCGTGGAACAAAGGTTCGGCCAGTCGCCGAATAGTGGATGCGTGCCTCGAAGGCAAAACACTGCGCGCCGTAAGTAGTCCGGCCCTTCGGCGTGAGTATGACTTTATCATAAACCGTGCGGCAAGGAAGTCCAAGTATCGAAAATCCCTTCAACGCCTCATCGAGACGGCGGAAATCGTCGAGTGCGACGCACGTTCCATGGGCATCGAGGTTCCCGCCGACCCCGAAGACGCCAAGGTGCTGGCCACTGCGATAGCGGGCAAGGTGAACGCCCTCATTGGGAACGACCACCACTTGCTGGACCTTGCTTTTGACTCTCAAGTGCCGATCCTCCGTCCTGGTGAATTTTTGCGTCAATCGGAAAATGGTTGAGGAATATGGCTGCATGAATTCCCTTTGTTCCCACAACCCAAAATCCTTATTCAGTCCGACCATCCATGAACTTAAGATTTGCATGCCTTGCGGTCTTGATCGCGCAGTGTACCGACTACCTACTCTCCGCCGCCGACCAAATGCCCATGGCCGAAGAATACCTGACTAGAGGACGCATCACTGCCTATCAGAAAGACGCCATAGCCTACCTAGAGCAAAACCCGAAGGCTCCCCTAAGCGCTCGATTGGCTCATGATTTGTTCATGGTCGCCACCATGACCGGAAAGGATCAATTGGCAAAGAGGGCTCGTCGTTCCCTTCTTTTCGATTACCCAAACAGCCTGCAAACGAATTACCTGTTGAGAGGATGGAGCTCGGATGACGAGAAAATCCGAAAAATCCTTTCGGATGAGGCCGACAGGGTATTGGAAGAAGATGCCGGTTTTCCCGCTCGTTATTGTCGGTGTCTCCTGCTAGCTCTTAAAATTCATGGCTCTAAGTTGTTGGCCGACAAATCGCTGCGACTTCGAGTGTTTATGTTGGCCGAATGTGCTGGTGTTGCCAATCTTCGACAAGCAGTCATGGTGCACTTGCAAGAGTTTGCTGAAGAAAAAGCTGAACAGGCAGCAGTTGTAACCGCAGTTCTTTCCGAAAAAACGATACTTGAAAAGCTTGCCACGGTTCACAAGTTAAGTGGCTCGGACGCTCTTTTTGCAGAGAGTTTTTATCTGTCTCGCCTAAACGAGGAGAAACGCAACAATCCTGAAGTAATCGAACTCCTTGCTGAGCGAGCCATTTTTGGCAGTAACAAGGACTTTCAAAAAGGCATCGATTATCTGGAAAACCTGTCACCGGAAATGCAAAGCATTCCGAGGTTATCGTTTTGGAGAGCTAGGGCTCTAATCGGTCTAGACCGCAGTGACGAGGCTCAAGAAGTATTGGCGAAAATCGGAGGCAATGATCCTTGGGCGAAGGCAGCCCGTTCCCTTGTGGACGGATTACAGCACGCCACGACGCGCAGAGACGCTCTGAGCAAGACTATCCTTGCTGCCGTAAAAACCTTTTCGAACGATGTTGAGGCAATCAGGCTGGAGGCGGAAGAAGGCGATGGTCAAAAGGAGGAGGGAGCCAAGCTCTACCTCGGGATTTCTACGAGCTCGAACGCCCTGGAATTACAGTTTAGTCGTGGCGGCACTCTCGTTTTCGCCTATCGGACGGACGCCAATTCAAGTGCCATGTATTTCCATGAACGAAAAAAAATCCTCCGTTTTGCATCCCCCGGAGCCGTACCGATGCCCAGTTTGGGGTTAAGCCGAGATCCCGAGGA
>JABHOU010000347.1 GCA_018695085.1 Opitutia bacterium
ATATGAGTGGGGTGAAATTGAACATTACTTTTCAGTGCAAAAAAACACAGAGTCAGCAGGGCAAGGATGATCAAAGAGCAACTAATTGAACCTAATCGAACTGCAGGCTGAGTTTAGTAATCTTTCCCGGAAACTGGGTAAGGGTGTACTTACCGACGGGCTTGATCAGGTCATTGCCGACCTGAAGACCATCGCCCGGCTGCGTGAGCTTGCCCTTGGCATCGGCGGTGGCAACTTGCTTGCCGGCCACTGACATCGACATCTTCCCCGTCTGCCCGATCGTTGCCACGACCACTACACTGCCGTCTAGGAGAGAAGAAGAAGAAGAAGAAGAAACAGCTTCGGTCAGTTTCCAATCGCGACGGACGCCAAGGACAAGTTTGCCATCTCGTATATAGAGCGCATAACCCGCCTTGTCGCCGCCATGCGCAAGGATCACTCCGTCTTTGCCATTAACCTCGACGGTGGCTCTAATTGTTACTTTTCGCCCCTCGCAAAAGGGAGCTTCAACCCCAGATAGATTCTCGCCTTGCTTCAAATCGTAGAGTGCTTTTGTGGGTCTCTTCTTTGGCTTGCGGATCATATTGGGACCGTTGTCGGGCGGCAGCGACTTGTGCCAGTCGATGCATACCTTGGTCAGGCGAGCCACCAGTTCGGGATGCTTCGCGGCGAGGTTCTTAGTTTCGCCGCGATCAGCCTCCATGTCGAATAGCTCGGCGTCGCTCCCATCGTACTCGCACAGGAACTTCCACTTGCCTTCGCGGATGGCAAGATCGGGCAGGTCGTTGTCGCCGTAGTAGGCGTCGCGATCCGGTGGACGCCGAAAGAGAAGCGGTTGTTTTCGAGAGGCGTCGCTTTTGCCCAGCAAAACATCGGGTAGGGATTCGCCATCGTACTTGACTCCTTCGGGATGAGGAACGTCAGCCAACTCGAGCAAGGTGGGGACCAAGTCGACCGCAGAGAAGACCGACTTCTCGTTAACTTTACCCATTGACTCGTTATTATTGGAGGGGATCAGCCCAGGTCCCCAGGCAATCAGAGAGGAACGGACTCCACCTTCGTAGAGGTGCGTCTTGTAGCCACGAAACGGACCCGAGACTCCGGCTCCCTGCTCGGGACCGTTATCCGAGCAGATGAGTACGAGGGTATTTTCTCGCAAAGCTTCGTCTTCCCGGATGAAATCGAAGAGCTTTCCAAACTGCCGGTCCATCTCCTTTAAGACCTGAAGATACAATTCGCGCTTGCCGTTGCCCCACTTGTCAACGGGAGGCCAGAACGGACTGTGGACGTCATCGGGCCACAGGTTGACGTAAAACGGTTTGTCCGCCTTGGCCGCATCCGTCATGAAGGGGATGGCCTCGTCCACGAAGCCCTCGGTGATCTTGGAGCGCTGCATCCAGCGGACCCCTTTGCCCAACCGCTCGGCATCACCCCAGATCCGACCTGGCTTATTGGGGTCCTGTCCCGGTTTGAGAGTGAGAGGCAAGAGCTTGGGCCCCATCCCCTCGAAGTTGGTCAGGGAGGCATCGAACCCGTAGTCCGTGATGGGTGGAGCGTCGTCCACGTTGCGCTGTCCGCCCATGTGCCACTTGCCGAAGTGACCAGTGGCATAGCCCGCTTTCTGGAGAGAACGAGCCAGCATGGGAGCCTTCGGGTCGAGCCATTGGGCCATGCCGCGTTGCTGGTTATGGTCACGGTTGCTCAGGTAGGAGGTGATCTTCCATCTTTGCGGGTACTGACCAGTCGAGATGGCGGTACGAGATGGCGAGCATATCGGGGAGTTGACGTAGAATTGCTCGAAACGAACCCCTTCCTTCGCCATGCGATCTACGTTGGGCGTCTGGGCCGCCTCGTTGCCGAAGCAGGAGAAGTCCCCCCACCCCATGTCGTCGATGAAGACCAGAATAAGGTTTGGGCGCGCTTCCAACGAGAAGGTAAAGAAAAGCCCAACAACAACAAATCCAAAAAGGTTCTTCATGGGGAAAGCAGCATGGGGGCGCTGATGCTAGATTGACAGGATTAGCCTGGCTAGCTCAAGCTCCAACCCTTGCGGTAGGTTCTTCCCAAAAATTTCTCAGCTTCCGGTGCATTGGGGAACTTCATATTCTTTGCATCCCATTCCAGCTTCTTACCTGCCCTGTAGGCAACGTTACCCAAGTGATTGGCCTCCGTCAGGGGGCCCGCATAGGCGAAGTGGCAAAGCGGTTCGGGCCCTTCGCCTTTGCAGGCGCGAATCCACTCAGCCTGCTGACCAGGTGAAGGTTCGATCCATTGCTTGGGACGCTCAAAGTTCTTGAATTTGTCCTCGGGCAAAAGAACGTGCTTGCTGTACTCGGAAAGCACCATGCCCTTTTCACCAATGAAAAGCGTGCCGTTGCCCCATTGCGGTATCTTTTTATCGTGCCAGATCTTGGGTTTTTCGGTTCCTTGGTACCACGTGTGCTCGACAGCGGGATAACCGTCTCCCCGAGCAGCAAACGTATATTTCACGCTCATGGAAGCGGGAGCTATATCGTGGTGCGGTTTGGGACCGGTCAATGGCTCGATGGTAAGCGGAGCGTCAAGCTTCAAGGCCCACCAGGGCAGATCGTTACGATGACTGCCTAGATCCGACATGGTACCGTTGCCGAAGTCCCACCAGCGGTACCATTTCGGTCCGGGGAAATAAACCGAATGAAAGGGCCTAAAGGGCGCGGGGCCAATCCACAGGTCCCAGTCGAGTTCGGGCGGCACAGGTTGAGATTCCTTGGGGGTGTCGTCAGCGGGACTTTTCCATCCCCAGGCGCGACTGACCCAAGTGTGAGCTTCGCGCACCGGTCCGATGGCACCTGACTGGATCAATTCCACAACCCGCCTGTAGTTTCCCCCGGAGTGAATTTGCGTGCCCATCTGGGTCTGCACGCCGGCCTTGGCAGCGGCTTCGGTAATGATTCGGCACTCATGGACGTCGCGGGTAAGCGGCTTTTCGCAATAGACGTGCTTCTTGGCCTGCAGGGCGGGCAAGGTGGCGAAAGCATGGGTATGCTCAGTCGTGGAAACGACGACCGCATCGATGTCATCGATCTTTTCGTAGAAGTCCCGAAAGTCCTTGTAGGTCCGAGCTCCCTTGCACCAGGGAAAGCGAGCGGCCCCATCCAGATTTTTCTTGTTCACGTCGCAAAGGGAAACCACCTGCTCGTTACGGCAAGCCGCGACGTGGCTTCGACCGCGTCCCCCTACTCCGATGAGGCCTACCGCCAACTTGCCGTTGGGCGACTTTGAATTCGTAATCGCGGGAAAACCGAGAATCGCAGTTGAAGCCGCAGTCGTCTTCATGAATTTGCGGCGGGAAAGAGAGTTGGGAACTGATTGGTTATTCATGGCATTCATCTTTCAACTGGTTCGTTAATGTGGAGAGTAAAAAGTTTGGCGGATTCAGGGGGTGTAAAGAATAAATACTGCGTAGTGAAATCCGGATCATCAAGACTAAAGAAGTTCCCTGACCGGGGAACCTTCGGGAAGCATCTTCATTCGTCTCCCCTTCGCAACGACTTCAGCCGTAGGATCGAGTCCGAGCACATGATAAACCGTCGCAGCGAAGTCAGCAACCGAAACCGGGCGTTCCGTGGGTGTTGCGGCATACTTGTCACTCGCCCCGACGACCATTCCTGTCTTCACGCCGCCGCCACCCATTGTGAGACTGAAGCAATTTGACCAATGATCACGCCCGGGACCACGCTTGTTCTGGTTGAGCTTGGGAGTGCGTCCAAATTCACCCGCAGTGATTACCAAGGTGGTGTCCAGCATGCCACGATCGTCGAGGTCGTTCAGGAGGGCGGAATAACTGGCATCGTAAATGGGCAACTGCTTCTCCAGATGCGGAAAAATACCCCAATGGTGATCCCATGCGTAAATGCCCGTGTCGACATAACCTTGAATCGTTACGAAACGGACGCCTGCCTCGACCAATCTTCTCGCCAAGAGCATCCCCTGCCCCACTTGGTTACGACCATAGGCGTCTCTGAGTTTCGCCGGTTCTTTGGATAAGTCGAAGGCCTTCTTTGCATTAGTCGACGTGGCTAATCCAAGAGCCTTTTCGGTAAAGACATCGTGCGTTCGAGCAAACTCAAACTTGTTTTCTTGGTCGGATTGAAAAAGGTCCAAGGAACGCAGCAAACTTTTGCGCCCCCCCAA
>JABHOU010000471.1 GCA_018695085.1 Opitutia bacterium
CCGCCCATGGGATGGAGGTCCGCATTTCGTTTTCCAAAATCAAGCTGACCTGCAAGGACAGCTCCGAGAAACGATAAACGACGGAAAACTTGTAATCGAACGGGTAAGCGATCTTTGCTTGCTCGTCGGGTATCAAGTCGGCCGCGAAGCCATGGTCGTCGATCGAGGAGATGCTGAAGCGACTGTTGCGGGAAAACCCGTGCTGGGGCATGGGCAGCACCTCGCCGCCAGGCGCAAGCCACTTATCAAGGTCGCCGGAACGAATACTGCGCCCGGCAAAGGGAAAAAGAATGGGATTGCCGCCGCGGACCTTGGCGAATTGGGAAGCGTCTGCATTCTCGGGCCAGTGAATGACGTCGCGAACGGAACCATCGCCCATGTTGACGTGCCAGTTCATAAGACGAGCTCCTCGCTCGGGCGAGGCGAGAAAAGTGGAGGGCCCGACGTCCCAGCGCCGAATTTCCATGCCTTGATAGGAAATGGTTTCCATACTACCTTTCCTTTGACTCCACTTTACGGTTTGCGCAATGCCTTTTCGTAAACATTATTAAAACACTTGGCCAAAAAACTAAAATACTTCCATGCCATTGCTTGCTTAATGGCTACGCTTGGATTTGCCTTTCCTCTGCTCGCTGAAGAAAATTCGAGTCTTTCAGAGGAGGCAAACGCCGGATCGAGCTTGGTCGTCGCGGAAAGCAACGGCAGCCTAGATGATTTGGCGAGCGAAACCAACGCCAGCGAACAAGCAGACTACGGAGAAGGAAAGGCCAAGGCTTACGTCATCCCGGTTCGAGACCAAATTGGCGGTCCTATCCTCGACATCCTGAGAAGAGGATTGAAGGACGCCATTCGCGCTAAGGCGAACACCGTAATCCTCGACATGAACACACCTGGTGGCGAGCTGGGCGTGACGCTGGAGATCATGCAGGAAATAATCGAGTCTTTCGAACGTTTCGATGGACCAATCATTACCTATGTAAATACGGAAGCCATTTCCGCAGGCGCCTACATAGCGGTCGCCACGAACGAAATTGCTTTTGCTCCCTATGGGCAGATCGGGGCGGCCGAAGCCGTGAGCGGTGGCGGTGGAAACATCGATTCCGCGATGAAACGGAAGGTGAATTCCTATTTGAAGGCAAAAATTCGTAGTTTTGCAGGAAAACATAGGTATCGCGCCCGGGTGATGGCCGCAATGATGGACGCGAACGAAACACTCTTCGTGGAGGGCGAGCAACCCTTGACCGCGGATGGTTTCCCAATCCAAGGGGACGAAGAATTGCTGACACTCACTGCGGAAGAAGCCGTGGTGAAATACGGCGAACCTCCTCAACCGCTCTTGGGTACGGGCATCTACAAGACGATCGAAGACTTGCTCGAGGAAAAGTACGGGGAAGGCAACTACGAGGTTGTGCGCATGGAAGTGAACTGGGCGGAGGGACTCGGCCTATGGCTGAATAGCGTGGGGCCGATCATAATGGGTCTGGGCATGCTTTTGCTGTTCATCGAGTTCAAGACTCCGGGATTCGGAGTGTTCGGCGCATCGGGACTGGTTTTGTTGATGATATTTTTTGGTAGCAAGTACGTTGCGGGTTTCGCGGGTTACGAGGAAGTCATCGTTTTCCTTATCGGGGCGTGCTTGGTGGCACTGGAAGTTTTTCTGTTCCCCGGACTGGTAGTGCCCGCATTGCTCGGATTGATCATGATGCTGGGCTCCTTGCTTTGGGCAATGGTCGACGTGTGGCCAACTCCCGATTTCACATGGTCCTTCGACTTGTTTCGCCAACCGCTTCTGGACCTATGTTATGGATTGCTGATCACGGTCGGACTTGGGATTTTGGCGGCTCGGCTATTACCTCACACGCCATTGTGGAACAGTTTCGTCCTAGGCAACACGGTGGGCGGCGCGAATCCTGTGGTCACGGGAGGGGCGGATTCGTCCGATGCTCCCAATGAACTGCCCGCCATCGGAACGGAGGGCAAGGCCGTCACCCAACTTTATCCCACGGGCGAGGTTGAAATAGCAGGTAGGCGTTACGAGTCGCAAGCCCGATCGGGAACAATCCGCAAAGGAGAAACCGTCGAGGTCGTGGGGCTTCGGGATTTCAATCTCGTGGTCTCGAAAAAGAAAGACGCATGAGCTGGATAATCGGCCTAATTCTTATCGGCTACGCCTTGATTTTCTTTGAGGTATTGGTGCCCGGCGGAGTGCTGGGAATACTGGGATTCTGTTGCATCGTAGGAGCAACAGTGGCAGCTCACCAAGAATATGGCGACTGGTTCGCTTCCGGGTTAACTTTTTTGCTGGGAGGGATTGGCGCCATCTTTCTGGTCTTGATTGAATTGAGGTGGCTGGAAGGAAGTCGTCTAGGCAAAGCCTTTTTCCTGGGCAAATCGGTGAGTGGCTCCAGCAACCCTCCGGTTGCCCCCGATGAGGTAGTAGGCATGGAAGGCAGAGCTGCCACACCATTAAAACCAGAAGGCATAATCGCCATCGGAGACGAGCGTTACGATGCCTTTTGCGAAGACGGATATGCGTCAAAAGGAACAGCTCTGAGCGTAAGCGGCAAGGATGGCTATAGGCTGAAAGTTAAAAAAATCTGATCTTGAGCTTTAATGCTCATTCCCTAGGTAGCTAGTGTCAGAAACCTTTTTATCGGAAACACATCAATTCATTGATTAAACAAACACCCTAAAAATCTAAATATCATGCAGTGGGAATATATTCTAATCGGCCTCGTACTTGTCGTCGGCCTCGTCATCTTTTTCATAATAGTATCTTTCTTCAATACATGGTTGAAAGCTTTGCTGGCCAAAGCCAAGGTTGGCTTCAGCACCTTGTTGGCGATGCGCTTACGAGGAGTTCCGGTGGGGCTAATCGTCGATGCTCGCATTACTGCAATGAAAGCGGGGATTGCTTTGACCACCGACGAACTTGAGGCTCACTACTTGGCTGAAGGAAACGTCGTGCAGACGGTTCAGGCTCTTATCGCAGCATTGAAAGCGAACATAGAGTTGTCATGGGATCGCGCATGTGCCATCGACTTAGCCACTAAAGGCACATCCAAATCCGTTCTGGAGGCAGTACGCACCTCAATCAATCCTAAGGTTATCGATTGCGTGATAGAGGGTCGCGAAACCATCGACGGTGTGGCTAAGGACGGGATTCAAGTAAAGGTAAGGGCCCGCGTCACCGTACGCAGCAACCTGGATCGCTATGTGGGTAGTGCCCAAGAGGAAACAGTGATTGCGCGGGTAGGCGAGAGTATCGTCTCCACCATCGGGTCATCGGAAAATTACAAGATTGTTCTGGAGAACCCCAACTCAATCACCGAAAGCGTCCTTGCTAGAGGACTGGACCAAGGAACCGCATTCGAAATTCTGTCCATTGACATAGCCGACGTCGACCTCGGCGAAAACCGCGGGGCAATGCTGCGCACGTCACAAGCTGCAGCAGACAAGGAAGTTGCCCAAGCCCAAGCCGAAATTCGTCGAGCCGCAGCTGTCGCAATGGAGCAAGAAAATACGGCCAAGGTTCAGGAGATGCAGGCAAAACTGGTTGAGGCCGAAGCTCAAATCCCTCTTGCCATGGCGGAAGCCTTTCGCAGTGGCAACCTTGGTATCATGGACTATTATCGCATGCGCAATGTTCAGTCCGACACCGACATGCGCGAGACAATTTCAAAGTCAGAGCAAACATCCTAGGATTAAAAAGCCTAAGCACTCGGCAAGATGCCCGACATTCAGTTCGACAGTCTTATCATATTGCTTTTGGTTCTAGCCTCCCTCTTTGGAAGGCTTTTCAAAAAGAAAGATGAGGATGCTCCCTCCCCTCCTCCTAGGCAACCGAGAGAGGGATCCGATTCGGATGAAGTGGAAGAGGACACCCCCGAATTACGGGATGTCCTGCGCGACTTCTGGGAAAAAAGTAGGGCAATGGGAGAACAGGAATATCAACGACAGCAACAAAGCATCGAAGAGATTCCCGAGGGATCCTTAGTGCCCACCCCACCCCCAATAGTAACTGCAAAAGACCCTTCTCCCGCTCCCCCGCCTGTAGCTCAACAGGAAACCTCGAATCAAGTGGCCTACCGCCAAAAGGGGGAAACCGACCATACAGGCGCCGAGACTAAAAACCTAAAAGCCTTTGATCAAAGTTCCGGAAAGACGAACCCCTTGGCAAAATCAATCGTTAAGGACCTTCAGAGTCCGGATTCTCTCCGCAAGGCTCTCGTCTTGAGAGAGATTCTCGGACCACCGGTTTCCTTGCGAAATGGCCAAACCGACGTGGGAATCTGAATTGTGCTCAAGTTTTTGATCCTAGTGTTGTTGTTTTGCCTTGGAACCCTCGCGGCCAAGGACAAGCCAAGCGTCATACTCATCTACTCCGACGACCAAGGATCCGTCGACGCCAACTGCTACGGTTCGAAGGATCTCGCCACCCCTACTCTGGATAAACTAGCTCGAACGGGAGTTCGCTTTACCCAGATGTATTCACCCTCCGCCATATGTTCGGCATCAAGGGCGGGCTTGCTTACGGGAAGATTTCCACCGCGTGCGGGCGTACCTGGAAACGTTTCCTCCCACAAGGGAAAGGCAGGATTGCCGACAGAGGAAGTAATCATGGCGGAAATCTTCAAGGACGCGGGATATGCCACGGCCCACATCGGCAAATGGCATCTCGGTTACACTCCCGAAACCATGCCCAATGGACAGGGTTTCGACTTCTCCTACGGGCACATGGGTGGGTGCATCGACAATTATTCCCACTTCTTCTACTGGGTACCTCCGAACTTGCACGACTTGTGGCGCAACGGCGTCGAAATTTGGGAAGACGGTAAATATTTCGGAGATCTCATGGTTCGCGAGTGCAACTCGTTCATAGACAAGAACGCTAAACGACCGTTCTTCATGTATTGGGCCATCAATTGGCCGCATTACCCACTGCAGGGAACCGAAAAATGGCGGGAACACTACAAGGATCACCCGCATCCTCGCGACAAGTACGGGGCATTCATATCGTCCATGGATGAAATCATTGGCAAGGTGGTGACTCGCGTGGAGAAACTGGGTTTGCGAGAAAACACCATCATCCTCTTCCAGTCCGACCATGGTCACTCCATTGAAACACGCACCTTTGGAGGTGGTGGCAGTTCGGGGCCTTACCGCGGAGCCAAAGGCAGTCTTTTCGAGGGGGGAATCCGAGTTCCTTCCATCGTCTCTTGGCCAGGCAAGATTCCGCAAGGTGAAGTCCGATCACAAATGGCCACGGGATGCGATTGGTTTCCGACGTTAGCCGAATTCAGCGGCGCTAAACTTCCCAAGAATCGCAAGCTAGACGGGAAAAGTTTGGTCGATGTAATTTCCAACGATAAGGCCGCTTCGCCACACAAAAGCTTTTACTGGCAACTCGGAACCCAATCCGTGGTAAGGGAAGGCAATTGGAAATTGCTGCTAAATCCCAGGGACCACAATCGTCCCGATGGTCGAGAACCTTCCGGAAAAGTTTTCCTCGCCGACTTAGCCGAGGATCCGGGTGAATCAAAAAACCTAGCGAAGAAAAATCCCGAAGTAGTGAATCGACTCTCCGAGCTTAGGCAAAGCTACCTAAACGGCCTAAAGAAGTAGTCGAACTCGATTGCCCCGGAGTCAGCGGGCTATTTCGTGGTAAAGGTTCGTCTTTGGAGTTGGTAAGCGGGAAACCTTACCATCCGGCCAACGCACTTCCAAATAATCGACGGCACCCAATTTGCCTAGGCCGAAGTGAACGACGTTCGCCTTCTGGGCAGAAAAGGAATCTCCCGTAACTAGACTTCGCGACCAAACATTTTCTCCCGCCTTAACCGTCACCTTGGCGCCAATAACCGACCCGCGCAAACGAGCTCCAATCCAATTGCCCGCGTTCGGCCACTCGTTCCGGTATACGTGGACTCGCTGCCCGTAGGTCTTAGTGTCGTACTCCACCACCAGCAAGTCGATCAGTCCATCACCATCCTGATCATCGGTAAGCACGGAACGCGAATCAAACTCGCCTGCAACACCAAGCAGAAAGCCGACGCCAAGAAAGTCTTCGCCGTGACCTTTGTTGAGAAACAGAACATTATGCTCGTAACCGTTCCACGAGATGGACTGGCCCACCCCACCCTTGAATTGACGATCGAAAAAAGATTTCAAAATTGGGTTTTTCGAAGAGTTCCCCTCGTACAAGTCATGGCACCAATAGGTGGTACAATAATCCCGTGACGATTGACCGCTAAGATGCCCATTGGCGACAAAAAGGTCGAGGTCGCCATCGTTATCGAAATCTTGAGTGGCGCATCCCCAGGCCCATCCGGTCCTTGCCACCTTATCGGCGATTGGAGCTTGGCGAAAACCACCATCCGACTGCCCGAAAAGCAAACGGTTTCCAAAAGTCATCGGAGCCCGCATCCGAGTATATTCCTCGAAATCGGATCGAGTGATTCCCAAGCGATCCAAGCGACGGGCCGTGGTCGAGCTCATCCCAACGAAATAAAGATCCTGTAGACCGTCTCGATTGAGATCCCCAAACACATGCGACATACCGAAACCATGTCGTTGAGTCGCCCATTTACCGGTCACGTCTTCAAAGTGTCCCTTACCGTCGTTGGCATAAAGGTCTAACCCCGCAAAGTCGGCAGTTACGGCAAGGTCTAGATCGCCGTCATCATCCAAATCCACTAAACTGGATGCATATGTTCGACGCTTGCGCTTCGACGTCAAACCCGAGGATTCCGTAAAGTCCGTGAAATTGCCGGTTCCATCGTTTACGAGCAAATAGTCGGTGTAGCCGTCATTTGCATTATGAAAGGGCGTAGGCATGGAGCCATCAAGATAAGGGGATCGGTACTGGCCCAGAAACAAGTCCAAGTCGCCATCACCGTCGACGTCACCGGCGGTAAGAGTTTGAGGGAGAATCAAACGACTTGAAAAACACGATCGTCCCGGATTCTCGAAATTGCCGCCTTCACCTCCATCGAAAAGAAGCAGTTCGGAAGAGTTTTCAGAAGCGCCCACAAAGTCGATGCGACCATCCCCCGTAAAATCGGCCAGTAAGCCCACGTTATGAGGTGCGTCGGGAGATTTTTTTAGAAAATCGGCTTGATCGAAACGACCGCCACCTCGGTTGACAAAGAGCATATTAGCACCAACCAGAACAATTTCGGAAAGGCCGTCCCCATTCAGGTCCTGTGCGAGCAAGGGATTACAGGCAGGCCGTTTACCAAAAGCCTTCGGATCAATAACGGCTATTTTTCGAAAAGGCGTAGCTCCTTTACTCTCGAAGATTTGGAAATCTTGAACGGAAAGACTTTTGGGTGTAGGCGTTTTGATCTCATCCCCTGAGTTCTCCCAAGTCACCTCGAGAATTCCTTTCAATATGCTCCGCTTGGGAATTTCCGATTTCTCGGCATGTATTTCAAAGGTCACCTCGGAGCGTGAGTTACTTCCGCTCTCGCCGGGAACAAAAGTCACGTGATGCCATTCGCTCTGTACGATTCGCCAACCCGAAGCCTTGGCACCGGCTAAAATTGTTCTGACCGCATCAGGCTTCAAGGTTTCCGCTTGCCCGGTAAAAACAACATGGTCGATCGGATATGGTCCAAAGGAAAGAGAAATCGTTTGCTTGGCCTCCGGAATACTAATTGTCTCGAAGGGAACTTTGCTCAACGCGGCATAAGGTTCCGCTTTTCGCATAGAATCCCATAATCGGACAAACACTGCTTCATGTCGTTGGGCTTCTTTCTCATGAAAAAAGACTTTACGATCAGCTTCCGCGCGAGATTTTTCAATAAGCCGGATCTTTCCTTCAAGCAATGAGTCGCCTTTTTTTTCCTCGGAAGAATGCTCTTCGCCGCAGGATCCGCAAAAGACCAGCAACGCGAACAAGCCCGAAAGAAAAATTTTCACTTTTCCATTTCGTCGCAATCCTCGCGACCAAGGGTTTCCTCGCGAACCATTTTGGCTTTCTTGCTCTCCAGCATTCCTTCTTCCATACAGCGGTGATTCCAACGACAGGTTTCAGGATAGACACAACTGTCCGTAACGCATACAGGCAATTCGGATTCGGAATCTTCTTCTTTCACCTGACTAATGAGGTTTTGATAAAAATTAAACAATGGCGGAGAGGGAGGGATTCGAACCCCCGGTACCTTGCGGCACACCTGATTTCGAGTCAGGCACATTCGACCACTCTGCCACCTCTCCGGTAACGCTGAAGGAAACCTTTTTGCGAATTTATCGGGAAGAAGCAAATATAATTAGGCAAACACAAGCCGAGTGAAATCCATTTACACGCTTGCCCGAAATCTTGGAATGTTGTTTCATGAATTTATGAAAGGCTTCTATTTCGTCCATGCGCCATTGGCAGCAATGGCCTTGTTTTTGTCATGTTGTAATTCATCCAAACAAGCGACTGTCGACTTCGCGGACGGTCGCTATGAAGGAATGGTTGACCGATCCGGTCGCAAACACGGGATGGGCACCTATGTATGGAAAGACAAATCCAAGTACGAGGGACAATTTGAAAAAGACGCTAGACATGGAAAAGGTCGATTCACTTGGACCACGGGCGAAATCTATGAAGGTGCATACCTGAAAGGAAAACGTACTGGGCGAGGTAGCTACAAGTGGACGAATGGTTCCAGCTATGTTGGAGAATTTCTTAACGGGAAACGACACGGAGAAGGCACGTTTGTATCTCCAAGCGGAGCACGCTATCAAGGTAGTTGGTCCAACGACCTACAGGATGGCGAAGGTGTGATGACAAGAGCAGACGGCTCAAAACTGGTTGGTATCTGGAAGGAGGGAAAACCTCCGTCATTACCAGAACCACTACCGGAACCCTCGCCAGTTCCGGTTTTACCAGCTCCAACCATTCCAAAAACGATTGAGACGAAGCCCGAACCAACCCCTCCACCTCCACCAGCTGACCCAATACCTGCGCCACCTGAGGTCGTCGAAGAAATTCCCATTCAACCTCTCCCCAAACCAATTCCGCCTACTCCTCCCGTGGCTGCAGAGCCCCTACCGTCACCTGCGCCGCCACCGTTTCCGGAAATTCCGACTCCCTCACCATCTGTTGATCCTACACCTCCTCCGGCGCCACCTTCAGTCGCCGAGGTCTTTGCCCCGGTTCCGGAACCTCCCCCGACGCCACCAGCACCAGAACCGATACCCGAACCGGAATCACTGCCAACAGCTCCCGGCACGGGTGAGGACGAGGCAGTTTGGCGAGGGACTACCTCACAGGCTGAAAACTATTTCGAAAACCAAGTAATTGGCGGTATCGACATAGTACACATTAAAAAAACAGGCCAACCTTTCACGGGTAAATTCGTAATCCTTCGCGACAACGGTTCACTAAAAGGAATGGCTTCCCTAGTTAACGGTAAGTTGCATGGCGAAGAAGTCGTCTACGACAACTCGGGGAATGTAATCGAGCGAAACAATTGGCAAAACGGCCGCTTACCCGAAGAATAATTCGGTTGAAAAGAAAGCTTTTCGGCTAAGGATAATCCAAGGCCAATAACGTTGCCTCGAATATCCAAGCATTTCGCTGCAGCTTGAAAGCACAAGGGCAACCACAGAGAAAACCTTAAACGCTTTTGTATGGGGATTTTAGCTCCCCGCATTAATGAAAAGTAATTAAGGTTGGCCAGGGATTGAACCGAGCATGGCGGCAAAGGGGGCGGCTAACTCCAAAATCGCGGCTAGGCTGTTAGTCTTTTTATCGGTCATCCCCAAACGGAGAGAAAAGGTTCCCTCCCCCTTTTCACTATTGGCAGTGATAGCGAGACCTTCAAACTTGGTCAAGGCACCCGCAATCAACAAAGCCTCAGGTCCTTTTACTTCTTCCTTAACCATCTTCAATATGGAATCCGAACTTACTTGGACTACGAAATCATGCTCCTTGAAGATAGATGCAGTAGAGGAACTGACAGGCGATGAAAAACCACCTGCGACGGCAACATCCTTATTGTCCGACGTGGAGACGACCAAAGCGCCTTCGGTCGGTGTTATGGTAACACCAGCCAGGGCAGCCATGGCCATAACACCTGCAACAGGGGGATGATTGCTCAAGAGAGCCTGAAATTTAGCTGTGTCAATCGAAGCCGCCAACACGAACTGAAGAGGCATATCAGGGGACGCGCCGGAAGGACCGCCTGAGGGGCCCCCCGGACGGTCCGAAAATCCTCCGGGGGAAGCGGTCGAAGAACCGGACGAACCGCCGGGCACGGCGAATGGAGGAGCTTCCACCGCCGAATTTCCTGAAGGAACACCAAACGGATTTTCTTCATCTGTCACAGCTGCATCCTCTACAGTTGCAGAAGGACGGGCAAAAGGGTTGGCTTCGGCCCCGGGAGCACCAGGAGCTCCGAAATCACCAGGTGCAGTTTCAAACTCCTCAGTACCCGACTCGTCTCCTTCGGCACCTGTAAAATCCGTGATGGAAAAGGCAAAACCGCCCTTAAAAACATCCAATACCTCGCGGGGCTTGAAATTCATGTTGGGAACGGGGTCGTCCAAACTGGGGCCACCTTGCGATTCAATGGCCGTTTCCGCCAATTCGGCAAGACTCTTGAGGTTAAAGGACATGGTAAGATTAGCCAAAGCATCGGCACTCAAGAACTTCGTTAAAGCCGTTGAAATGCCTCCACCGCCCAGATCGGGAACGTTTTGGGCTTTACCTGAAAACTCCAGAACGACTTCTCCCGCATCAAATCGCAAACCACCGAATAGGGCACCCCCTTCTCCCAAATCCAAAAACTCTTCGGGCACTTCCTGTCCATCTGCAACGGAAGCCAAGTTATCGGCGCTCAAGAAAACACCGGCGTCGTATTTCTTAACATCAAGAACAGACAAATCGTGAGACTTGGCAAAAGAACCGGAACCATCGGCGTTCATAAATCGAGCAAGTTCTTCAACAACTAATTTAGTCCCGTGCAAACTAGTCCCGTCGCATCCGACCAAGATGACTATTTCGTCACCGAATGCGAAGTAATGTTCATCGGTATCCATTTCCCACAATACATAACCATCCTTGGATTCCTGATCTTTGGCAGCCTTATCAATACCAATTGACTGCAAAAAATCCTTTAGTTTGGCAGAATCCGAAACCTTGGCGGCAATCCCTGACATGGGATCTTCGTCAGGCTCCACGGGGTTGACTAGAAAGTAGGCCAATAAGGGTTCGGAAAGATCGATGCCGACGGAAGCGGGATCATCAAAAACTCCCTTGAAGGGAGGTGGCACCATATTCTCGAGCATCGACTTGGCTTGCGGACTGCTTTTGCTTTTGTCGAGAATTTGCTTCAAGTCCAACTTAGCCAATGCCATAGCGTTGGCCGGAACTCTGTCGATCAAACTTAGCGAACCCGAGGAATTGCCTGACGATGCAGGCGGGGAATTCCCGTTATCGGCATCGCCACCCTCTTGATCCTTTTCGGAATCATCAGCGTCGGCACCGGCAATGTCTTCACCGGAGTCGTCATCATCTCCACCCGACCATGGAGCCCAAATCAATAATCCGACTATCAGGCAGGCGGCAACCCCACCGATGCTCGAAAACAAAATAATCTTCTTTTTCTTGGCAGCCGTAGCGGTAGCAGCCGCAGCCATTGCCTGAGCTTGGGCGACTTGTGCCTGATGATGGGCGGCTGCTTGGGCTTGTTGGGCGGAGGCTTGCGCCTGCGCCTGCGCCTCTTGCTGAGGTTGTTGCGGTTGAGCCTGAGCCCCACCGGCATAGCCGGGCACTTGGGCAACAGTCACCCAGTTCTGGCCATCGTAACAGGCGTAATCCTGTTCGGTGAAGTGACCTTGCTGAACATATTCCCTGAGTTGATCAACGGTGTAAGGCCCGTAAGGCTGCCCATCCTTGTTAATGTGAATTTGCATGGCGTAATTTGGTTAGCGGAAAGAGATAGTCTTTGTGGGGACTCAAGACTTAAGAGAAGAATTCAATTGGAATAAAAGCATGAAAGCTTGGCTTAGGGCTAGCTTTGCACAAGGTTAAAGTTATGAGTCGATTGATAGACATATGGTATGGATTTTCCAGAAGTATGGACTTTTTTCAACGAGAAAGGATACGCCGACCAATGCATATTGTTACGACTTGACCCAAGTAGCTTGGCTTAAAAAAGAATTAATTTCAAAGATGTGAATAATTTCTCGTTACGTCTGAGGGAAAAAAAGTAAAGACTCTTACACCAATGAGCCAAATGACAGCCGAATCTCCACACGCAATTTCAGGAAACCTGCCACCTCCACTCGGATATGACCCGAATGAGTTCCCGAGAGAACTTACCCGGCATTACGTTTCCGCATCCGAGGAAGACGTAAAATCCATGCTCGAAACGGTGGGTGTTGAAAAACTCGAGGACTTGTTCTCTCACGTTCCAAGCGAAGTCAAATTTTCGGAACCCGTGGAATTGCCGGAAGAACTCTCCTACCAAGACCTACAGTCAAGCCTGCACGGGATGTCTGAGCAAACGAAACTACGGACCTCATTCATTGGGGACGGTCTACCCTCTTGGAAAGTCCATCCCGTGGTCTCCTACGTTTCAAACCTTAGGCCTCTCACAACCTCCTACACGCCCTACCAACCGGAACGCAGCCAAGGGACCTTGATGACGCATTGGATTTATCAGTGCGCAATGAGCGCCCTCACCGGCTTCGAGGCGGTGAACTCTTCCCTGTACGATCGTTCCATGGCCATCTTCGAAGCCATCTGCTGCGCCATTCGACTGAAGAGAGGTTCCACCACGGCCCTCGTCGCCGAAACGCTCTTCCCGGAAGATTTGGAAGTTCTACGCACGCTGACAACCGATACGGATGTTTCCCTTGCCTTCGCCGCCATCGATCCATCAACAGGCACGATAGATCTTCCCGCCCTTCGCCAACAAGCTGAAAGCCTCGAGAGCGAGCTCGCGTGCATCGTGTTCCCTCAGGTGAACAGTTTAGGCCTACTCGAAGAGGTGGATGAATTGACAGACCTTGCTCGTGACTTGGGAGTCAAGTCCGTAGCCTGCGTCGACCCCATGCTACTTGCCTCGGGTGGACTCAAGCCACCGTCCGAATTCGGGGCGGAGGGAGCTGACTTTCTGGCGGGCGAGGCCCAGCATATGGCAATTCGTCCAAACTTCGGAGGTCCGGGGCTGGGCGTGTTTGCCGCACGTCACAACGACA
>JABHOU010000576.1 GCA_018695085.1 Opitutia bacterium
AAGCGCGGGGGCAAAAGCAGCAAAGTCGTTTTTCTCGCGAGCATTCTTCCAAACATGATAAGTCGAACTTTCGTGAGCCGCTTTTCGGGCTACGAATTCATTCGGTAGCTTTTGTGCTCGGTCGAGGTCGCGACGAACTTCACGAAGAATAATTTCGAGGTCTTTGTCCGGTTCGTCAGTCTCGTCTTCCAGTCGTTTCAGCAAATCACTAAAAGCGGATCCTGTGAATTCACGGTGAACCATTTCGGCCAAGGCGGAGCTTTGTGACGACCTTTGCGACGAAGAGGCTTCGCTCGAAGGTAAATTCACCTGCTCGTCCCAACCTAGAACCGAGCTCACTTGAGATAGACTATCGATCCGTCTAAGCTCGTTGATGAAGGTTTCTCTTAAAGCACTCACATCGAAAGCTTTATTGGAGAATTCGGACTAATTCTTTTTCCGTTGCCCAACCTTTTTTGCCACCGGAAACCGAGCGAGCAAGATACCACTTCACTTGATCTTTCGTGACGTGCATTTTCAATTGGCCTGTATCGTCTTTATCGATCCTTACGACCTCGCCCGGTTTGAGTTCGGCATTGGCGTCGTTGGCACCACCGGCGTAGCGGCGAAGCCGAATAACGGCAGTTTCGTTACCTTCGTTGGTTGTAGCCGGAAGTACGGCGACGGCTTCACGCTCTAGGAAGTCTATGTTGCGGTTTGCTCGCCAGATCGCGTAAGTCCCAAAGGCGACAATTCCCGCCCAACCGATTACGCCGGTGATTTTAGCGAATCCGGAAATATAAGATCTAGTTAGAATCAAGCCCAAGTATATGCCTAGCCAGAAAGCTATGGTAGTAGCCCATACCCAAATGCTTATTGATTCGGGAGCGAAATAAAAATCGTCGGCGGAAGGGCTGGCGGAAGGTAGTCCCGCCGCTTTCCGGGCGAAGGCTAAATTGGAACTTATTTCCGGATTTCCCGGATCCAGCAATAGGGCTTGTCGATAGTGGAGGACAGCCTTGCCCGACGAACCCGTCTTGTAGTGGAGATTGGCCAGGTTGCCGTGGAGATTGGCCGAATGGGAAATGGCGGCGGCTTTTTCATAAGAAGCAATGGCGGCGTCCAAGTCACCTGACGCCTCAGCTCTAACGCCGTCGTAGAATGGTCGGTTTGCCTCGTTCGCATCAACTCCGCTACAAAATGTTGCTGAGACGAGGTATACAACGATTCTCAATAGCTTCATGCCAAGGAACGAATGTTTTTGAGGAGGCGCTTGATGCGTACCTGCCAATCCAGAAGGGGCAGGTTCGAGCTGGCGTCTCCGGCAAACTCGTGAGCGTCTGCAGTTTCGAGAACTTCATTGATCTCAGAGATAAGCTCCTCTGAGGCTTTTCTTTGAAGTAAGATTGCAACCACCTCATCTCTTCCCAGAGTCTCGGGCTTTTCTTGTCCTGACATGGCTCCTACTTTTTCTCTTATTGCTCCACGAGTAGCTCGGAAAAAGCCTAGGGTGTCGTTAAATCGAGCGGCTCTCTTCATTTCGTTTCGCAGTTTGGCGAATCGTTTGGCCGAGCTATCCCTCGAGGAGCTTCTTTTGCGAATCCTCCATCCCAGAATCCCGCAGAAGCAAAAGAGCGGAGCGATTTGCGCATACCAGAAAGCGGTGGAACGGAAGATTGGTTCTGGAGTGAGGGACTTTCGCCATTCGCTTGGTTCGCTTTCAGTCTGAAAGAGATTGCGGGCCGGTTCTATTTCTTCTTGTTTCTCAGAAAAGGCGAATTCAGGTGGAGATGGGTCCACCCATGTTTCGCCGGCATCGACACGAAGGATATGCGAATTTCCCGATGCATCGACATACCGCTCCAAGGTTGGGTCGAAATAGGCAAAGGGAACGGCGGGAATTTCTATTTGTCCAGGTCGCAATGGAGTTACTACGTAGTCGAAGCGTTGGGTGCCTTCGTATCGAAGGTTTTCATCTCCCTCGAACGAGAATGCCGGTGGTCCTACCTTGATCTTCTCACTGGAATCGATTTCGGGAGCGGGCATCACCCCAAAATTGCCTTTGCCCGTGACCGTGAAAGTAATGCGCACGGGGTCGCCAACGGTCACTCGTTCTGAGTCCGTAGCCGAATTTGTGGAAATAGTGCCAATGGCACCGCGGAACGAATTTAGTCGACCTTCCATCGGGAGAGATTTCACCTCAAGCTTGAGCTTTTCGGAGGTAACCGACATCGCTTCTTCTCGACCAAATCCAAAAAAGGGATCACGGAAAAATGGATCCTGTAAAAACGGATTGCCTGAAGATGAATTTCGATTGTTTTGAACGCGAACGCGAACGGTCATTTTATAGAATAATTCGTGCATGCCTTCCATTGCTGCAGTAAGAGCGACGGGCCATGAATAAACGGTATAGTTTTTACCGTTGCGGGAGGTGCGTTTCTCCAAGGGGCGGTTGATTTTGCTTTGGGAAAAAGCGTCCCCGTTTTTTTGAGGAAGTTGCACTAGGCGAGTTATGGGTAATCGCTCCCAAATATAAAGGTCGATTGAACCAAGTGTGGTTTCACCCTCAAAGAGGTATTTTCGGCTAAGGTTTACCTCTAGGAACAGAGCTTGGCGAAGATCGGACTCTTGTTTTTGTCGAGCTTGACTTCGAAGCACATCTTCTTGGTTCGGGGGAAGGACTCGAAGGGTAGTCGCCGGAACCTGGTGGGGAGTGCCTTGTACCGATAGGTTCCATGGAGGGATTGTGAAGTTTCCCTGTCGTTCCGGTTTGACGGCAAAGGAGAGTTCGAGGCGAACCGAAGGTACTCCGTTGATAAAGCTTGCTGCTCGAAAAACGCGCGGATTCCCCGAAATGCCAAGCCCTGCGATTGCAGGAAGACTGCCAGAGGGGGATTGCTGTGAACCGTGAATGGTTACTTTGTAGGTGGTCTGTCGGCTTAAGGTTATGGCGGAAGGTGAAAAGTTCGCCTCGATGCGAATGCTTTGCTGTTGTCCTATTGCCGAAAAGCCCGCGAGCAGGAAAGACAACAAACAATAAAGAGGGTGAGTGATTCTTGTCACGATATTCTAATAATCCCTTCCTCGACGTGGAGCTTCAACCACTTTCCCCTCGATGTCCAGTGGTTCGGAATTGGCCTCGATTTCCTGAAGTAGGCGTTCATAGAGAGCGTTCACTTCTTTGGGGACTTCCGGCGGTGGTGATGCAGCGGTCTCGTCATCGCCGTCCTTTTGCTCTTGCGGGTTTGGGGCGGAATCCGAGTCTTTCAGGTCCGATTCGGAATTCTGATTGTCTTGTTGTGACTCTCCTTGTCCTTCTGGAGTGGAAACACCGAAGTTCAGATGTTTGGCAGCCGTTTCAAAATCAACGGATGCCAAGTGAGCTTTTTCATCGTTTAGAGGAAAGGTGACATTTGCATCCTCGCTCTCGATTTGAATGCATAGGACGTGTTGCCCAGGTGGAACGATTTGAGAGAACTCACCCGATTCGGATGGTTTGAAAGAGGTTTCGTTTTCATCGAGGGCGAGATTCCCGTCTAGGTCGAGAAAGAGATTGGCTTTGGCAAATCCTGTTTCATTGTCGTCTCGATTTCCGTCTCGGTTTGCGTCATTCCATACAAAACCCTGCAACATGGGAGCGGCTCGATAGGGGAAATGGACTTGGCGATTGCCTGCTTTTGGCAGTTCCACGAACTGTGTCTTTACATTGTTCGGATTGAAGGGAGGGGGAGGGGGTACGAGTAAGGGAAGAAGGGTGACGCCCTTTGTGCCATTACTTTCAGCGGGAACACATCCAAGCTGAAAGGAGGTGGGGTAAGTAGCGGAAATCCACTCGATGGCGTATCGACCTTTCTCGTCGGTTTCGACAAAAGGCTCCGATGAAGCGTTATGTTCGCCGTCGTTGTTTTGATCCCAATAGATTTTCCCTGGCAATCGCGGTTCTTTCTCTTGTGGTCGTCCGTCTCCATCGATGTCCCTCCATGCAATACCTGAAATAAGAGAGAGCAACGACTTGATTCGGTTTTCGATCTGTTTGGCAAGTTCGTCTCTGTTCACATTGGCCTTTGGGTTGTCGTCAATAGACATGGCCGCTTCGTAGTGCCGCAAGGCTTTTTCCCACGCTTCGCGGGCAGACTTCACGTCTATCCGATCCAGAGCTTGATTGGCTCGATTGTATTGAAGGTTCCCTAGAGCATTGAGAATTGTAGATTGAAGGGAGGGCTCGTCTACGGTTCCGTCCAGAGATTTTTCGAGGGAAGCTTCAGCTTTTTCCAGGTTGCCGGCATCCAGATGAGCCAGGCCGGCGTTTAAATGAAGGCGTGGGTCAACCTGCTTGTCTTCACTTTTAGTGGCGTTTATCTCTGCCTCGTAATAAGCGGCGGCTTTTTCAAACTCCTTGTTTTTGTGGGCTTCCTCAGCTCTTTTTATATTGTCCCTGCGGAAACAACCAGAGAGGAAGATCAATATCACCAATGCGAGCGAGGGGGCGATTGCCCGAATTCGTCGTCGATTGCCAAGCAGAAACTCGATGGCAAGCATGAGCATAGCCAATGCAACAAAAGGTTGATAACGTTCGATTGGAAGTTCCTGTGAGAGAATGGCGTGACGTTTGCGGTGTCCGATTGCTTGAAGTTCATCGAAAACTCTAGCCAAACCTTC
>JABHOU010000578.1 GCA_018695085.1 Opitutia bacterium
ACCGTATTGCGCTCGGAGTCACGAATCATGAGAAGCCCATTTTCCTGATCCAAATAGGTAACGAAGAAATATTGAAAAAGGCGTCGTAGCGTATCTAAATATAGCGGTGCTTTTTCTTCAGGCACCCAATGATCGCGCATGGCTTGCAACACAAGACTGATGCAATGCAATTGCCCATAGGCGCCAACGGAACGTCCGTAACTCCAGCCCAAGCCATCTTGACGGCACATATCAGGAATCATGCGGAGGTATTTTTCAGCAAAAGTGCGTAGCTTCGGCAATTTACGGTCCTTTAGGTGTACGTTTGCGTGTAGCTGGAGGGATTGCCTGATAAAGATAAAGGAGAGGGCGCCGTAGATATCATAAACACCACCAAATCCCTCGGGATTATTGTCGCAGAAGCCGCCGGAACTGTTCTCTTGAATACGCTCTACGAATTGATCGATCAGTTTTCCCGTCTCGTCCTTCTTGGAAAGTCCAAGACTGAAGCGGGAAACAGACTTGGCGATGTTGAAGGACTGAAAGTGGTCGTTGTAATCGGAGCGGGAAAGAAGTCGTTGATCGAGTTGCTCGCGAGTCGGGTCGAGAAGGCGCTCCCAAACTTCATTGCGTTCTTTGGCGGCACCGAATGACAACAAGCCCAGTGCTGCGTATGCTAACCCATTTTCACTTTCTTCGGAGGCAAAGGCTTGATGGGTGATGCAACGTGCCGCGAGGTCGTTCAAGTCATGACCTTCTAACTCGGTTTCCCCACTTGCGCGAAAGTACTCGCCTATCGCTAGGGCGGCGTGTCCGGATTCATCAATTCTTGTATCTTCTCCGTCGGCGGCGGAGATAGATCCGGCTTCACTAATGTGCTGAAGATTGTTGCCCAGAATCGATCGAGCCAAGTCCATGCACTGGTCGGCGAAATTTTGCATGCGAGTAGTAGGTAGTTAAGCTAAGGAAAAAGGATAAAAAAATGTCTGCGAATGGCCTTCGAGTCAATATGTTAAGCGGTGGTGATTAGGTTTAGGAATTCTTTGTTGTCGGCCGTTTTTTCCATTCGTTCAATCAGGGTCTCGGCCGCATCAACGATTTTCATGGGAGCCATGGCTCGTCGGAGGAACGAGGATTTCTCCAAAATATCGGCGGATAACAAGTCCTCCTCTTTGCGAGTCCCTGAGGCGGAGAGGTTGATGGCGGGCCAGAGTCGAAGTTCCGCTACCTTCCGATCGAGAACGATTTCGCTGTTCCCGGTACCCTTGAATTCTTGGAATATGAGTTCGTCCATCTTGGAACCGGTTTCCACTAGAGCAGTGGCCACGATTGTTAGGCTGCCGGCTTCTTCCGAATTGCGTGCCGCGGAAAATATCTGCCGAGGTTTTTCAAGTGCTCTGACATCCAAACCTCCCGTCATGGTTCGTCCACCCTTGCCAGTGGCGGCATTGTAAGCTCGCGATAGGCGTGTGATCGAATCTAGCAACAGAACCACATCTTTTCCGGTTTCCACTAACCGCTTAGCTCGTTCGATGGCCAATTCGGCAACGCGCAGATGGCTCTTTACTTCTTCATCGTTGGATGAGGCATATATTTCGGCTGGAACCGATCGGCGAAAGTCGGTGACTTCCTCGGGCCTTTCATCCACGAGCAAAACCATAAGATGGCACTCGGGGTGATTTTCTTCCACACCTTTGGCGATGTCGTGCAAAATGGTCGTTTTTCCCGTTCTTGGCGGAGCGACGATGAGTGAGCGTTGCCCTTTGCCAATGGGGCAAAACATATCGATGATTCGTGAAGTCATTCGTCCATCACTTACTTCTAGAGCCAATTTTTGCTTTGGCTGAATAGTAGTTAGTTGGTCGAAGCGAAACTGATTCTTCCTTTCCTTGACCGACATACCGTCAACTGTCTCGATGAAGCGAACCTTTGGATTGCCGTACTTGTTGTCGGAAACTGCGTTGGCTGTTAAGTGAGACCCCTTACGTAGTTTGAAGCGGCGCAACAGTTCACGAGGCACGAACGGATCGTGAGGAGTTGTTTTGCCCCCCCTTGAGAGATCAAGCAAGATGCCCGACTTGTTTTCCGTCGGTTCCAA
The DNA here is from genome assembly GCA_018695085.1 of Opitutia bacterium. Classification (GTDB taxonomy): domain Bacteria; phylum Verrucomicrobiota; class Verrucomicrobiia; order Opitutales; family Seribacteraceae. The sequence goes on from JABHOU010000578.1 coordinate 2,078, forward strand.
AATGCCTTCGACCTGAATAAGGTCTTGAGGCGGACTGTGGTTTTCGCTCATGGACCAAGAAGGAGTTAAAAAGGTGGGTCCGTTATTTGCATGCCGTTAGACATACTTATGTAGGGAGTTCTCAGCGATTCGCCTTTACTTCATCGAGTGAAGTCTCGCGTCATGCAAGAAGCGTTCGCTGAATCTTTACCCATCATGAAAATAGGGGAGGGAGAGTCAACCATTGAAAACAAAATTTAGCGAAAGGTTTTGTCTTTCCTTTCAGTTAGCCTAATTCATGGGAGCATAATATTCATGAAAAAATTTTACCTCACCACGGCTATCGATTACGCAAACGGTTCACCACATCTTGGGCATGCCTACGAAAAGGTGTTGTCTGACGTGATCGTGCGATATCGCCGCCTCTTGGGAGTGGATACCCATTTCTTAACGGGTTTGGACGAACACGGACAAAAGGTGCAACAGGGAGCTCGGGCGGAGGGGATGGAACCGCAGGAACGATGTGACCTTATTGCAGAAGAGTTTATCGAGCTTTTAGAAAAACTTCAGATATCCAACGACGATTACCTACGGACTACAGAGGTTCGGCACAAGCGAGTCGTCGGTAGTCTCCTGCAACAACTTTATGATCGGGGAGAAATTTATAAGGCTGAATACAGTGGATACTACTCTTCGCGAGCCGAACAATTCCTGCAGGAAAAGGACAAAGTGGACGGAAAGTGGCCAGAAATTTTTGGGGAAGTCGTGGAAGTGACCGAAAGCAATTATTTTTTCAAACTCGGGCAATACCAAGAATGGTTGATCGAGTTCCTATCTGCACACGATGATTTTATACAACCCGAATTCCGTCGCAACCAAGTGCTGGAGTTTTTGAAGGAACCACTTAACGACCTTTGCATTTCCAGACCCCGAGAGAGGTTGGAGTGGGGGATTTCTCTACCTTTCGATGAAAGTTATGTAACCTATGTATGGTTTGATGCTCTCGTGAATTACGTTTCAGCCGCCGGATTTGGCGAAGACGGATTTGATTCCCTGTGGCCCGCCGACGTACATGTCATAGGCAAGGACATTTTGGCTCCTCCTCATTCCGTTTACTGGCCCATAATGCTAAAGGCTTGTGGATTGCCTTTGCCCAAAAGTATTCTGGTGCACGGTTGGTGGATGATCTCCGGGGCCAAAATGTCGAAGAGTACGGGTGAAGCGGTAGATCCTTTGGAGTTGGTAGACCTTCGTGGAGCCGATGCCTTTCGGTATTTTGTGATGCGCGAAATGACCGTTGGTCAAGACGCCGACTTTTCTCTTGAGCGCTTTGATTCTCGCTACCATGCCGATCTGGGCAACGATCTGGGCAACCTGCTGAGTCGCATCCTGAATATGACAGCTCGTTATTGCGATGGCAAGGTGCCCGAAGCCACTATTGCGGAGCAACCTGAGTCCGATCTTACTAATTTGTGGGACGAGGCTCATGTCGGAGCACGAGAACTTTTCGAAGAATACAAGTTTAACGTGGGCCTCGAAAAAATATTTGTATTCATTCGAGGTATAAATCGTTATGCTGAGGAACGCTCGCCGTGGAAACTTGCAAAATCCGAGTCTCTTGAGGACCGGGCCAAATTAGAGACCTCACTGTCCATTATCGTAGAAGCCCTTCGATTAGGCGTGGCATTGCTTGCACCCGTTATGCCCGGAGTAAACGATCAGGTGAACAAATTACTTGGCATTGGCGCAACTACATCATGGGAGGACGACCTGATTTGGGAT
>JABHOU010000247.1 GCA_018695085.1 Opitutia bacterium
AGGCCAACTGATCATCGATTGTCGCAGCAAGAAGAGACATTGCAGAACCTGCTGCATCAGGAAAGAAGCTTACCAGTTCCTTTCTGTTCTCCGCGTTTGGTCCCGTTGCAAACAATATACCGGCAGCTCCAAGGTCCCGTGCAAGAGAAGCTTTTTTTCGCAGTGCCGCATGGCTTGCAAATTTATCTTTGCGTTTCTTCTCCCATCCATTCGGCAGATAGCGAAAGACCAGCACCCATTTATCTTTAACATCAAGATGAACATATGAATCGTATTCCGAAAATCCATCCACAGGAGGAGTTCGCAGACCGTATCCGGCAAAAACCACATCTCGAGAGTCCTTGGCCGCAGTATCGGAAAAGGCGATAGGTCGCCAGTTCTTGTCTAACTCAAAAGCAATCCTTGTCTTATTCTCAATTCGCAGAAAATTTTGCTTTCCGAGCCTTACGCCCTTTGTAAATGGGAATGTTTGAAACCAAGAATGTTTGTTGCCCGCAGGTTCGATACCGTAAGAAGCAAAAAGATCGGCCACGTACTTGGAGGCCAGTCGAGCTCCTTGCGATCCCGTGAAGCGACCCTCTAGTTTTTCAGAAGCAAGGTATTCGACATGAACCCGAGCGTCCGCGGGATTAATTTCCGGTGAAGAGCGATTTGTAGTAGCCGACTTGCGCAAGTCCTCAGATTTATTGAATCTGGGGACTTCAGTAGCGGCAGCGAGCAAATCCATTGCCGCTTCGTGATTCCATCTGGCAAGGTGGATCTGGGACTGTTTTGCTACACCTCGGTTACTCGTCCAAGACAAAGATTTTCCATCTGGTGAAAAACAGGGCAGGCCGTCAAAACCATCTGTAAAAGTAACACGAGTTGGTTCTTTAGCACCCTTTGCATCGACAAGATAAAGTTCAAAGTTCTGAAAACCATGTACATTGGTTGAAAAGATTAAATATTTTCCCGAAGGATGAAAAAATGGCGCCCATGACATCTTCCCGAGGTTTGTTAGCTTTCTCTGCTCAGACCCGTCCACATTCATGACAAAGATTTCAGCCTGATGACCGTTTTCGGAAAATCGTCGCCAGCAAATCTGGCTACCGTCAGCATTAAAGAAGGGCCCGCCATCGTAGCCCGCAACATTCGTGAGACGACGCAGGTTGGAGCCATCTGAATTCATAAGGAAAATTTCGGAAAAATAGGATTTATCTCGTTCCAGAATTTTCTTCTCATCTTCCGAAAGGTCCCGTTCGTAAGCTTGGCGATTGGAGGCGAATACGATAAGATTTCCGTCAGGGGAATAGCATCCCTCGGCATCGTAACCACGGGCATTTGTAAGGTTGCGAAGGTTTCCGGACTTCAAGTCTTTTTCAAAAATGTCGTACCACTCGTCGTAGTCCCATGAATACTTTCGAGCCTTGCCTGACTCACGGAACTCCAGTTCCGCCTTCTGCTTGTCCTTCGCAGCCGGATCTTCGTGACTGGATGCGAAAAGAGCCTTTTCCTCGACTGGATGAAGCCATGAGCAGGTCGTCTTGCCTGAACCCGTGGACACAAGATCCGTTTCACCTGTTACCAAATCGAGGGCATAGATTTGATAAAAAGGGTTTTCAGGTAGCCGTTCCGATTGGTAAATAAGCTTCTTCCCGTCTGCTGAAAAATAGCCCTCGCCGCTACGCTTTCCCGCGAAAGTAAGCTTCCGCCCACGCGAAAGCAGTCGTCCCTCGTTTTCCTTGACTTGCTTTTCCGTTAGCTCCGACTCTAATGGTTTTGTAGCAGTCGGAATCGCAAATAGGGCCAGAGTGGTGAAAAAGGTTATGGTCATAAACAATTAAAAAGTCGGTTGAGGTTGGGAGCGAAAAGCTTTGGATAAGAATAGGGGGAGGAGAACATTAAGGTTACTTGAATAACGCTACGTCACTTGCTCGCAAGCCGGATCGCTTGCAACACAGCCTATTTTAATGAAGGGCGAACGGGTTAAAATCAGTTGCAATGACTTAACATTGGGCAAAGCTTTATTTTTCGATATGAAAATTCAGAACAAAGTTCTTATTGGCCTAGTTTGCATAATGGGACTATCCCGTTTAGCTCTCGCGGAAACCTCGTGGCCTGACTACCGAGGTCCCAAGCAAGACGGCTCGATCAATGGCGTGGATTTACCGCTTCAATGGAGCGAGGGCAATCAGGTCATATGGAAAACGGTAGTTCACGGTCGTGGTTGGTCGAGTCCCGTAGTTGCGGACGGCCAGGTATGGTTCACTACCGCAACGCCAGATGGTCGGGAACTGTGTGTACTTTGCGTCGACGCCACCTCGGGAAAAATTCTCCTCGACCGTAAGCTCTTTCAAATTGCCAAGCCACAATTCGCACACGCCTTTAACTCTTACGCCTCACCTTCTCCGCTGATCGACAGTTCGCATGTTTATGTTTCCTTTGGTTCACCTGGAACCGCTTGCCTCGACCTAAAGACACATAAGATCCTCTGGGAAAGAACCGATCTAGTATGCGATCATTTTCGCGGTGCGGGTTCATCGCCTTTCGTTTACGAAAATCTAATTATTCTCACCATGGACGGGGCAGACTACCAATACTTGATCGCCCTCGACAAGCTCACGGGCAACACAGTTTGGCGAACCGACCGTTCCACCGACTTCGGCGATCTCGATCCCAACACCGGCTTGCCCAAACGCGGTGGAGACTTCCGCAAGAGTTACGCCACTCCAGTCCTCGCGCAAGTTAAGGGACAAATTCAACTCATCAGCCCCGGAGCCAAGGCTGTATTCGCGTATGATCCTCGCACCGGCAAAGAAATCTGGACTATTCGGTACAGCAATCATTCCAGTGCCGCTCGAACGCTTGTTGGCCATGACATGGCTTACATCAATACTGGCTACGGAAAAGCCGAGCTTCTTGGTATTCGCATAAACGGCAAAGGCG
>JABHOU010000368.1 GCA_018695085.1 Opitutia bacterium
AACAGGACCTTTCCCAAGACGGTGAATACCTTTATTTCATCACGCCTTACAGGGATCAGGTCTTTCGAGTGGATAAGGACTTGAAGCGCCCCAACGGCGTAGTTGGAACCCCGGATGGCAAAACCCTGTACGTGGCTGACCCGGGACAGGGGAAAACCTTTCGCTACACTGTGGAGGAAGGCGAGGAAGGAAGCTTGTCGGGCAAAAAACTGTTCGCGAAGTCAGGTTCCGACGGCATGACTTTGGACAACAAGGGGAACCTCTACCTAACCTTTGGCGCCGTCTTAGTCTACGATCCACAGGGCAAGAAAATTGCTGAGGTCGAGTTCCCTGAAAAACCATCTAATATTTGTTTTGGCGGGAAAGATGGAAAAACTCTCTTCGTAACTGCTAGAACGGGATTCTATTCTCTCGATATGAAAGTTGCCGGTGCCGGATTTGTTGATAACGCTGCCGCGATTGAGGGCGATGAGTTCAAAATCGTCATTTCATGCATTAAGGAAAAGCTGATGTACGATATCAAGGAGTTCACCACTCGATCCGGCCAAAAAGTAACAGTACACTTTAAAAATAGTGATTTTCCACCTCACAATCTTCTTTTCGTCAAACCCGGCGCAGCCGATGAAGTGGCAAGTCAGGCTATAGCTTTGGGAGCTGAAGGCTTCGCCAAGCAATTTCGACCCGACTCAGACAAAATTTTATGGGGATCCACCATGCTCGACCATGGTCAAGAAGCAACCATCAACTTCACCGCTCCCGAACCAGGTGACTACCCATATTTATGCACCTTTCCAGGACACCACATCCTCATGCGCGGGGTGATGCGCGTGGTAAAGTAGCATTGTGAAAAGCACGCTCTAGGTGCCCTCGACCCAAGATTATTTAGAAAGCCCCATCTCCAAGCATACAACGTCACCACGACTGCTGCGGCAATAAAGCCTGCCGTTTGCGTATGAGGGAGGGGTCCAACCGTCCTTTCCCCCGAGCACTTGAAAACGAGCCTTTTCCATATAGCCGGCAGGATTGGCTTCGGCTAGGGCAAGTTCGCCCGAATCGCTAAGAATTACAAGAGTGTCGCCCACGAGAATGACGGATCCCAAACCAAAGCCCTTTTGTTCCCATCGAGTCGAACCTTTCCGAATATCCAGACAGCACAAGGTTGCGTATTTAGCCCTCGCTCCGGTCTGCCCATGGATTCCATACGCGTAATTATCTTTTTTTACCAAGCTGGCCATTTGGCTGGAAAAGGATTCGGTTTCCCATATCGCCTTAGCGATTCGCCCGCTTACGTCTACCAATGCCGAGCCCTTGCCGTAGGCAGAAGAGATCAGAATTGAATTACCCGTATCAAGCGGTTGAGCCACGTTGATGCCATATCGAGTCTTATGCTGAAAGCGGTGAAGGGGTTTGCCGTCGGCCAACAAAAATGAGCAGAGTCCAGAACGGTTGAAAACTAATATTTCCGTTGGCTTATTTGCTCGAAGCATAGGTGAGGCATAGCCCGCTTCATCCGTTCCGCCTCTCCAAACCAACTCTCCGGTCTTCGCATTCATGGCAACAAGAGCACCATCTTTAGATCCCGTATCGACGATCACCTTGCCATCAGAAATCAAAGGCGATCCTGAAAACCCCCAAGTAGGCCGTCGACCATTAAAGTCTTCTATTAGGTCCTTACTCCACAAGACCTTGCCCGTCTTGGCCTCGAACGCAAAAAATGCTCCTTCGTGACTGGCCAGATAGAGAATGCCATCGGCAACAGCAGGTGTTGCACGAGAACCTCCGTCAAAATACTTAGGTGACTTTTCACACGGAAAGGAATGAGTCCATTTCTCTTCGCCCGAGTTTGCATCAAAGCAAAATATCGTGTTTTTACCATTGGCGTTTCCAACCGTGTATGCCAACCCGGCAGCCTCGACAACGGAGGAGTATCCAGCTCCGACCTTCGCCTTCCAAAGAAGCTTAGGCTCATCGTCTCCCCATGCTAAGCGGAGCCCTTTCTCGGTAGACGCACCATCTCTTCGGGCTCCACCAAAGCCTGGCCAATCATCCGCCATGCACGGAAATAAGATTATCGAAAACGATGCAACGAGAAAAAAAACTCTACAGTTCATGAGCCATTCCTTTCTCTAAAGTGCAATATCGTCAACGCCTAACAATACTTCGAAATCCCTTCCAAGCAAAGAGCAATTGAAATGAACCCTTATACCGCCTATTCAAGGCAATGGAATTTTTAAAGACGACGATATACAGGGCGACCATCCACCGCCATGGCAATTTCCAATCCATCAGCATAATGCCCGCTCAAATTCGGCAACAAGGCTTGGGCCCCCTCTTTTTGAGCTGAAAGCGAAACTACGACAAAGTCGGTTCCCTCTGGCAGTTCAATCTCACTTTCGACACGCTCCCAAGTTTTGGGATTCAAATCACTTTTCAAGCTCGCCTCTTCCCTACGAGTAGCCAAACTGACCTGTCCTTCTCGATTGATCGTATGGAGGCTAAGGGCAAAAGCCGTGCTTCCATCTGCGATTCCAACTCCCTGATTGAAGCATACCGAAGATTTTACGACAGCCTTGCCATTCGCAAGATATGCCCCAAATGAGCGAACATCGAGCACACTGACAAGTTCTGATGCCTCAGCTCTTTTAGAAAACACATCCACTTCCATTCGTGAAAAGCGAAGCATATTGCCACCTTGAAAAGGTTGCACACCGAATTCTTCGCCAACTCTCAAGGCATCCTCGGTCCGCCATGCGCTAACATTTTCCTTAACTTCAACATAACCACCTTCGCCAAAACCTTGTCCGCTCTCCAAAATCTCAAGACCATAGGCTGCATCAAGTAGAGCTTCTCGATCCTGTCGGGCCAAGCTCACAGTCGAAGACGGCTGGATGTCTGAGGCAAGCATTTTGCTAGTTTCTGAACCAAATACAATCGTGTTGGGTTCCTTGGCAACAACGAGGCCGTCCATGTTCAAATCGGAATGTCGCTCCTGAGAGGATTTGTTCGTCCCGAGAATAGCACCATCATTCGACAACGGTCGAGATGCTATTTTATGTTCGGCATCCACAACAGGGACACCTTGATCGATAACCCACCAACCAATCAGAGCCGCAATGAAACATGCGGCAAGAGCAATTGCGGGACGCAACCACGAAGAGAAATCGATTAATGGGGTAACGCGCAAAGTGTTTACATCAGACTCCACTCCTGCAAATTCCCAATGTAGCATCGATTCCAAAGCTACGAGATCTGTGTAACGCTTGCGAGCCGCCGGATTGTCCCGAATTACTTTCTCAAGGATTTCTTTATCGGCCGGAGACAGCGACTCGTCGAATAGTTGGATAATCAAACGATCCAAATCTTGAAGAGCATTAGAGGTATTTGACATAAATTATAGCTATAAGGGTTCTCCGAACATAGCGTCCTTCTCTATATAATTAGCCAAAAGTCGCTAAATCTTGCATTTTTTTCCGAATTAAGCGCCAGAGAAGCCGTAAGTCGCTGTTAGTGTGCATGTTACAAATCTAACTTTTTTCTTAGGCAAGTTCCG
>JABHOU010000309.1 GCA_018695085.1 Opitutia bacterium
AATCATCGAATCAATCGTGAGTGCAGCCACCAAAAAAAAATCCACTACTACAAAAGCTTCCGCTGACGACGAGAAAATGGCGAAAGCCCTCGTCGACGCCTATGAGAAACTAAAGGCTCAAGTACACCAAGTCATCGTGGGGCAAGACGACGTCTTGGAACAATTGCTCATTGCCATGCTTGCCCGTGGTCACTGCTTGCTCGAAGGAGTGCCCGGTTTGGCAAAGACGCTCATGGTGCGTTCGCTTTCACAAGCCATCAACTTAAGTTTCCGACGCATTCAGTTTACGCCCGACTTGATGCCTGCAGATATTACAGGCACTGACATCATCCAAGAAGACAAGACAACCGGACACCGCGAACTAGTATTTGAGAAAGGTCCGATTTTCAGCCAAATCGTACTGGCTGATGAAATCAATCGTACCCCTCCAAAGACACAGGCCGCCTTGCTCGAGGCCATGCAGGAACACGACGTCACCGTGGGCGGCAAAACCTATCATCTAGAAGAGCCGTTCTTCGTTTTGGCCACCCAAAACCCAATCGAACAGGAAGGTACTTATCATCTGCCGGAAGCTCAACGAGATCGCTTCCTGTTTCAAGTGATCGTCGATTACCCTTCGCGCGACGAGGAACGCCAAATCGTAGAGCAAACCACCTCGACTTTCGAGTCGAAACTCGAACCCGTAATTGACGGCAAGACCATCATAGAATGCCAAGATACGGTAAGACGGGTTCCCGTACCGGAACATGTCTACGACTTTATTCTCGACCTCGTGCGCATGGCCCGACCGAAGGAAGAATCAGCACCGAAATGGGTAAAGGATCTCATCGAATGGGGACCCGGACCGCGAGCTTGCCAGCAACTCGTTCTCGGTTCAAAAGTACGCGCTTTGCTACGCGGCCGCTATCATGTAACCGTGGACGACGTAGAGGCTCTTGCTCACCCCGTCCTGCGTCACCGCATAGTTCCGACTTTCAACGCAGAAGCCGAAGGCATCTCCGTAGAATTCCTCATCGATCGTCTTCTCAAGGAGGCGCCGAAGAAGCAAGAAGCCGTGATGTGAGGATTGACCCAACCTTTAACATCTACGAATCGCGCGCCAAGTGGCCACGGTAACTGACTATCTAGATCCGAAGGACCTCTCTCGCCTCGCCAACCATCAGGTTTTGGCGAAAAGAGTGGTAGAAGGATTCTGCTCGGGGCTTCATCGTTCACCCCACAAGGGTTTCAGCGTCGAGTTCAAGCAGCACCGCCAGTATGTACATGGAGACGAAATTCGTCACCTCGACTGGAAGGTATTCGGAAAAACCGATCGTTTTTTCATACGCGAATACGAAGAAGAAACCAACCTGCGATGCAACATCCTCCTCGATGCCAGTGGTTCCATGGCTTACGAAGGAACACGAACGGAAGGTCGATCCAAACTTCATTATGCCTCTCGATTGGCGGCTTGCCTGTCATACATGATGCTCAAGCAGACTGATAGCGTTGGGCTCATCACCTTTGACACAAAAGCCCGCAAGATTCTCCCACCTCGCGGACAGGCCGCTCACGTCCGCAACATCGTAGACGTACTCGAAGAGACCTCCCCGGGCGGTGAAACAGACCTCGGCGCGGTTTTTCACGAATTGGTTCCAAAGCTTAAACGTCGCGGCCTCGTCATAATAATTTCAGACTGTTTCGGTGACCTTGATTCGGTGATGAACGGCTTGGCCCACTTTCGCCACGCCAAGCACGACGTCGTAATCTTTCAAATCTGGGATCCCGACGAACTGGACTTCCCCTTCAAGCAATGGACGCGCTTCGACTGCTTGGAAGTGGCCGACAAGAAGCACACGGTGGACCCGACTCACTTGCGCCAAGCTTACATGGAGAACTTGGAAAACTATCGAGAGAACTTCACGCAGGGTTGCCACCGCAATCGCATCGACCTTGTTCCGATGACCACCGACCAACCTTACGCGGAAGCCCTTTCGTATTATCTCGCCTTGCGCAAACGCGGGGGAAGACCTTCCCGAAAATGAATTTTCTCAACGTCGGCTTGGCATTTGGCGCTGCGGCAGTAGCCATCCCGCTACTCATTCACATCTTCAACCGAAGCCGGTTCAAAGTAGTGACTTGGGGAGCCATGCACTTGCTGGAATCGGTTTTGCGCGTGAACCGCAGACAGGTTCAGCTCGAGCAAATCATCCTGCTTATCATTCGCTGCGCCATTCCAATCCTGCTGGCGCTTTGCTTGGCTCGTATGGTTGTCACGGACTGGGGACCATTCCTGCACCGAATCATTTTGCCCTTGGCGGCGTTGGCTTTCCTCATCCTCGTGGCACTCGTGCCGAGCCTTAAGAAACTCTTCGGCACTCTTTGCGCAGCTTGCATCCTTTACGCCATCGCTGCGGAGGCCGGGATTTTTGGAGGAGGATATGAAAAGAAAAACGTGAGCTCGGATTCCACGGATATCGCGGCCTCAACGGTTATCTTGCTTGACGATAGCTTTTCCATGAATGCGGATGGCGGTTTTGCCAAAGCCGGCGCGTTCACCGAAGGTTTCCTGAAAAAGCTGAAAAAAGGATCAGACGCTTCCGTCGTGCGGATGGGGGGAAGCGCCTCGCCCATCTTCGCCAAACCCACCTCCGAAACAGAAGCCCTCGGTGAACGATCGGGTCAACTCAAGGCGTCCTACGACAAGGTCGATCTCATAGGATCGCTCGACGCGGGAATCGCCACCATCCACGAAGGACGAAACGCAAAACGCGAAATCATTCTTGTCTCCGATTTCCGCAAGGCCGATTGGGAAAAGACGGGAGGGGCACTTGCGACCTTGAAGGAAAGACTTGATAATGAACCCCTCAAGCCAGCCATCACACTTATCGACGTTGGCGGCCCCGCACGAGAAAACGTTTCGGTTGATTCCATCGAGCTGTCGGCCACTTCCGTAGGTCTCGGGCAGAAAGTCCTCGTGCGAGCGGAGCTACGCAACCACGGCAGCTCATCTTCCGAAGGCGACCTTCAAGTTCGTCTTCTTGTGAACGAAGAGTTAGATCCGGTTGACGAAACGGTGGTATCCCTCAATCCGGGTGAAACGGGCCAAGTCCTTTTCACTCACAAGTTCACGGAAGCCGGTTCGACTGTAGTCACCATCGAAATTGGGGCTAGCGATGCTCTTGACGACGACGACCGAAGATCGGCC
>JABHOU010000397.1 GCA_018695085.1 Opitutia bacterium
CTGATTGAGAATGCGAAGTGGTTGACCGAATAATGGGATTCGATCCTACGTCTTGTCCGGATTTTTGTTTTTGATTCGAACTTCCACTGATTTTTTCTGCATGTCTCGATAGTAGTTGGCGTTACCTCTGCGCTTGGTCTTACCCGTACCCGCACGCCCACCTTTACGTCCCATGAGGGCGGCCGCCTTGAGTAGAATTTGCTTCGCAGTCACAACTTACCGGCAATTCGATCCAGCGTACGCAAAACCCCTGCTGTCCTTTGGTAGGATTCGGCCATGTCCTTGATGATGCAATCTACCTGCCTAAGGGCTGTTTCTCTGCGACCCGAATGCGAGTCTGGAGAAGTACTTCCCTCCCCTACCTCGCCTTCATAGGCTTGACTCATGCCGTATTCGGCAGCCGACATTCTTTTTTCAACCCGTTCGATATCATCGATCTCAATTTCCATAATATAACAATTTCATTTACACAAGCGTTTGTGCAAAACAAGAAAAAAATAATAGGCTATAAGAAAACTTGAATTAAAATTAGCGAAGCCGTGAACGTAAATCCGCCTTAAGCTCGGGAAGTCCTTCCTCGAGAATAGCGGATATCGGGTATATGGGAATTTCGGGATGAGCCTTTCGAAAACGTTCCAGATTTTCAGCTGAAGCGGACTCATCCATTTTATTTCCCGCAACAACAAAAGACTTGGATGCGACTTCCGCATCGTAATTGTCCAGTTCCGTTCGCAACTGGAGAAAGTCATCCAGAGGGTCTCTTTCGTCGGTGGATGCTAGATCGAGGAGAATTAGAATTATCTTACAACGTTCCACATGCCGAAGAAAGCGATGACCAAGGCCACGGTTTTCGGCAGCTCCCTCAATCAATCCGGGGACGTCGGCCATTGTGATGCGATCATAATCCTCGGGATACTCGACCACACCGACAGTGGGAAAAAGAGTCGTGAAGGGATATGAGTCGACCTTGACGGCAGCATTGGAAAGGGTATTGAGCAAGGTGGACTTGCCCGCATTTGGAAATCCAACCAGACCGACATCGGCTATCGTCTTGAGAGTAAATACATAGTCTCCTTCCTCGCCGGCATTACCGTCGGTAAATTGTCGAGGAGTTTGGTTGACCGAAGACTTGAAAGTGGCATTCCCGCGACCTCCCCTCCCCCCCTCAAGCAAAGTGATTTCCTGATCAGGTTCGAGAAGCTCGCATACGATTTCATCCGAGTCCCTTACTTGAACGACTGTCCCCGGTGGAACCTTGATGAGACAATCGTCACCGCCTTTTCCATTTTGGTCACAACCCCGACCGGGTTCTCCGTTCTTGGCCTTCCATTGGGGATTAAAATGAAAAGCTCGAAGGTCCCCGACGTTTACGTCGGCCAAAATGCGAACGTCTCCACCCTTTCCACCGTTACCACCATTCGGACCGCCATTAGGCATATACTTCTGGCGAAGAAAGCTTACGCAACCATGACCACCGTTACCGGCTTTCAGAAAAACTTTAGTCTGGTCGTAGAACATACTTTAAGGGGTCTAAAACATTGTGAGTTTCGACCGAATGCTCGCACAACCCCGGCTTGGGGTCAACGTATCAAAGGAGATACCCTTGGCTCAATAGCGGTAATGCTCGGGCTTGTAAGGACCATCGACAGAAACGCCGATGTAATTGGCCTGCTCTTGCGAAAGCTCGGTCAACTTTGCACCTAGCTTGCCAAGGTGCAAGCGAGCGACCTCTTCGTCCAATTCCTTGTCCAAGCGATACACACCGACTTCTCGATCCGTATTGTTACGAATGTCGATCTGAGCAATCGTTTGATTCGTAAAACTATTGGACATTACGAAACTCGGGTGTCCAGTAGCGCAACCAAGATTAATCAAGCGTCCTTCGGCAAGCATGTAAATGCAGTGACCGTCGGGAAAGGTGTAACGGGAAACAGGGCCACCGGGAATGGAATCTTCCTTGATAACCTCGCGAGTAACACCTTCCGTAGCTTCAAGTTCGGCAACTTGTATCTCGTTGTCGAAATGGCCAATGTTACAAACGATTGCCTGATCCTTCATGCGACTCATGTGATCGACCGTGATAATGTCCTTGTTGCCCGTTGTGGTCACGAAGATATCGGCAATGGGCAGGGCCTCCTCAATAGTTGTGACTTGGTAACCCGACATACAGGCTTGCAGCGCGCAAATGGGGTCGACCTCAGAAATCATGACCCGAGCCATTTCATTAGCCAAGGAATCGGCGGAGCCTTTTCCTACGTCACCATAGCCACAAACCATAGCAACTTTGCCGGAAATGAGGACATCCATGGCTCGCTTGATACCATCGACTAAGGAGTGGCGGCATCCGTAAACGTTGTCGAATTTTGACTTGGTCACAGAGTCGTTGACGTTTATGGCCTGAAAGAGCAATTCGCCTTTCTCCTGCATTTGGATGAGCCTGTGGACACCTGTCGTAGTTTCCTCGGAAACGCCGAGCATCGCATCCGCAACGCCCGCCCAATGGCTGGCCTTTTCGGCATGAAACCGGATAAGGAGATTCTTAATGACTTGTTCCTCCTCGCTTCCGGATTCCGAATTTACCCAATCGCTGCCGTTTTCAAGCTCCACTCCCTTGTGAATGAGAAGTGTGGCGTCTCCACCATCATCCACGATTTGATGAGGACCCGATCCATCGGGCCAGGTAAGGGCGCTCATGGTACAATCCCAGTACTCTTCGAGGGTTTCACCTTTCCATGCGAATACGGGAACACCCTCGGCGGCGATTGCAGCAGCGGCGTGATCTTGCGTCGAGAAGATGTTGCACGAACACCAACGAACGTCCGCGCCAAGCTCGACAAGAGTCTCGATGAGTACGGCAGTCTGAATGGTCATGTGCAACGAGCCCATAACCTTGACGCCCGCGAGAGGTTTGGACGGACCGTACTTCTCGCGAGTTGCCATGAGACCCGGCATCTCGTGCTCGGCAATGGCAATTTCCTTTCGGCCGAATTCGGCCAACGTGATGTCGGCTACTTTATAATCAAGGGTTTCTTCGGTAAGAGTATTCATAATAAAAATCCTTATTTAACGGCCCGCTTCAAAGCGGTCACCTTGTTAATTTTTTCCCAAGTGATAGTCTCCAAGTCGTCCACCTTTCCAAAGTGTCCGTAATTAGTGGTCTCGGAGTAAATCGGTCTAAGAAGCTTCAGCTGTTTGACGATATCGGCCGGCTTGAAGCTGAAAACTTGCTGGACTGCATCGGAGATTTGTTCGTCACTTAAGATTCCGGTGCCTAAAGTGTCTACGCAAACGGACACGGGATCGGGATAACCAATGGCGTATGCGAACTGTATTTCGCAACGCTTGGCCAAACCGGCTGCGACGATGTTCTTGGCAACGTAACGCCCCATGTAGGCTGCGCTTCGGTCCACCTTGCTCGGATCCTTGCCACTGAATGCTCCACCGCCATGACGCCCCATTCCGCCATAGGTATCAACGATGATCTTGCGTCCGGTTAGACCACTGTCGCCTTGAGGTCCTCCGACTACGAATCGCCCGGTGGGGTTAATCAGAATTTGCGTATCCCGCGTGAGCATCCGCTTCGGGATGACCTTGTTGATGACCTGCTTGGTAATGAAATCGCGTATCGTCTTGTTGCCGACGTCGGCGGAATGCTGAGTGGACACGACGACGCTGGTAACCTTGGACGGCTTGTCGTTAACGTACTCGATCGAGACTTGGCTTTTGGCATCGGGACGAAGCCACTTGGCCTTGCCCGCCTTGCGTAACTTGGTCAACTGACGTCCGAGACGATGGGCGTACATGATGGGCGCAGGCATCAACTCGGGGGTTTCGTCGCAAGCATATCCGAACATGAGACCTTGATCGCCGGCTCCCTGCTCGGCCGTGGCCTTGCCGGAAGCGGCCTTGGCGTCGACGCCTTGGGATATGTCCGAACTCTGAGCAGTAAGATAGTTGTTAATGAATACATGATCGGCGTGAAACACATCATCGGCGTTCACATAGCCAATTTCACGAATCGCCTCACGTATAACCTGCTCGACGTCGAACTTGGCTTTCGTGGTAATTTCACCGCCAACACAAACAATGTTACTCTTGACGAAGGTCTCGCAAGCAACTCGGCTCGCTTTATCCTGAGCAAGACAAGCGTCAAGCACGGCGTCGGAAATCGTATCGGAAACTTTGTCTGGATGGCCTTCGCCAACCGACTCTGAGGAGAATATGAAGTTTTTACCCATGATCAAAAAGCCTATTGGAAAAGGCTCTAAACGCAAGCCCATTCATCAACGCATCATGATGCGTTGATGCGTTTTTACATACTTCAAGATTCGCTCAGCGCTTCAACAACTGTTCGAGATAAGCCCCGTAGGGAGAAGAACCATGTCGAGTAACGGCAGTTTCGATATCAGCCTTTCCAATCCAATTCTTATAAAAGCCTATTTCTTCGAGGCAGGCGATTTTAAGGCCTTGTCGTCTTTCGATAACCTTTACGAAGTCAGTGGCGGTGGCAAGGGTATCGTGACTCCCCGTGTCGAGCCATGCCGTACCTCGCCCAAGCAATTCCACGGCCAACTCGTCCAGTTCAAGATAGGTTCTGTTTAGATCGGTAATCTCGAGTTCCCCCCGGGGTGAAGGTTTCTGGGATTTTGCAAAGTTAGGTGCGCGATCATCATAAAAATAGAGGCCGGGAACCGCATAGTTGGATTTGGGCTCAGTCGGCTTTTCCTCCAGAGACAACGCTTTGCCATCGTCATCAAAGTCGACAACACCATAGCTGGTAGGATCAGA
>JABHOU010000412.1 GCA_018695085.1 Opitutia bacterium
ATGCAGTGGCCATGACGGTTGCCATGAAGTGTCTCGAGCTTGCTCGGGAGCGAAATATCGTGGGTCGATTGGAGCAGTTAGGCTCTCGCCTCTCGACGGGTCTTTCCGATGCCGGAACAAAGCATGGCTTTTCGTTTCGCCTTACGGGTCCGCCCGCGATGCCCTTTCCTTGGTTTGATGGGGATGAAAATCTCTACCTGTTGCAACAATTCTGCGAACTTTGCGCCTTGGAGGGAGTTTTCTTTCACCCTCACCATAACTGGTTTCTTTGCGGGGCCCATGACGATGCGACGATTGATCAAGCAGTCGAGGTCGCTTCGGTTGCGTTCTCCAAGCTGACTGCGGAAAAAGGCTAGGCGAAGGTTTCCGTAAGGAGTCGGGTTAGAAATTCATCCGAAGGTTCGGCTGCGACTAGGGCGTCTTCCAGCAACCAGAGGATGCGGCGGAGTTCCCTTATTCTTAGGTCCAGTTCATCGGAGCTAGGTTGTTTGCCCGGACCGACTTCCGGCATTACGGCAAAGGAGTAATCGCCGATCAAGGCGGCGATATCTTGATTTCCGAGAAGTTCGTGAAGATACCTAAGCTTTTCGTGGGGTGGGGCGTTTTTCTTGGCAAGGAGCGGTCGAAGGTTTTTCCATGCCTCGTCGCAGCGAGTGGCTAGTAGAGTGAGCACTTGGTCCAGACCTTGACCCGAAATGGTGCGCCGTTCCGTAAAGACATTGGAGTCCGGCTCGTAGGGGGTAAGGCTTTCGGCAAGGGCTTCGCGGAGCTCGTCGACCTGTTCCGGATGTATTACGATGGATCCTTCCAGTAAGGCTCCCCGGTCGTTGAGGTTGATTACGTTTCTACCTCGAGAGATTCGAGCGCAGTTTTCCGATGTTTCGCTCCAGTCGGAAAGGAAAGGCGTGGAAACTGTTTCGGAATGATTGCCGGGGATGTCGTGGCAGACGTTTGCATGGATTTGCACATGAGAGCGTCCCGTGTTTTCGGCATAACGATCGGTGCCGTCCCCTCCTCCCGCCAGATCCATGCCCACCAGCATGATTGCGGAAGGTCCCATGAATTCGGCCACGAGCATTGCGGCCAGTCCGGCATTATTTACAGCGAGAAGGCTGGTTTTGGGTATCCCTTTTCCAGCGAGCCAATCCTCAGTCATAACTCTTCCGGAGAGGTAGCGTATGTCGTCTCCCCAGCGTTGCGACCAACTCGAGTGCGATTGGGTGGAAAGAATGGCGATGCCAGGACGATAATCTATGGAAGTACAGGAGTCGTGACTTTTTTCGGGATCGATGCTGACTACGAAGTCGGGATCTATCCCCGCATCCTTCAACGCCCTGAGGGCACTGTCTGCGGCAACCACGAGAGGCTTTGGGAATCCATCCTTAATGAGCGGCAAGGTGATGTCCAGCGATGGGCCGGCTCCGACTACCACGGCGAGGTTCTCTTGGGCCGAATCTCTCCATTTTTCGGGCATTCGTGAGCGGAGATATCCTGCGAGGTTTCGAAAAACCTGTTCTTGCCTAAGCACGCCCGTGTCGGATCTCGTTCGGCGGGCTCTCAAGGTCGAATCGATCGAAGAAATGACTAGGTCCAGGATTGGCGCATACGCGTTTTCATCATCTTCAGCGACATGTGAACTGACTTTGACTGTGGGCGGTTTATCGTAGTCGAGGCGAAGGAATTCGTCGATGGTCTCGGAGAGCTTGTTTGGGTCGGCATTTCTATCTAGGCAATGGACGTTGGCAGGATAGGAGGAAGGGAAGTTTTCTGTTGGCGGTGCGATCCAGAGAACACCTTTGGGATAAACCTCGGCTTCGGAAGAGAGGACTGTCTCTTCGAGTGGGCCCAATAAAATGGCTGAGACAGCTCCCTCGGAACTTGTTTCTGATAGCCATGGCGAATTCATGAAAATTTCTGATTTGGTCAACAAACGGTCTGTTCGTCACATTCCTAAGGGACGATTAGTTCGTCCTCGTTTCGGATGGACTAAGAGAGCATAAAAAGGTTTATTGGTAACTAGCCATGCTAAACGGCAAATCAATTCTTGTGACTGGAGGTACCGGTTCCTTTGGGCAAAGTTTCATCAAGACGCTTCTTGATCGTTACGAGCCCCATCGTGTCATCGTCTATTCTCGAGACGAGTGGAAGCAGTCCGAAATGGCTGCGAAACCCGAGTTTAAGCATTCTGCAGTTCGGTTTTTTCTCGGTGACGTACGTGATGGTGATCGTTTGAATCGAGCCATGCGCGGAGTCGACTACGTTGTGCATTCTGCAGCCCTTAAGCAAGTTCCCGCCGCCGAGTACAACCCGCACGAATTCATCAAGACTAACGTGAACGGGGCTACGAACATCGTGGAGGCCGCATTGACTGCAGGTGTAAAAAAGGTAGTGGCTTTGAGCACGGATAAAGCGGTGAACCCGGTTAACCTGTACGGAGCGACCAAGCTTTGTTCAGACAAGGTGTTCGTTGCCGCGAATAGCTATGCGGGAGAGGGAGGTACCACTTTTTCGGTTGTTCGCTACGGCAACGTCGTAGGATCCCGTGGAAGCGTGATTCCTCTTTTTTGTCGTCAACGCGAAAACGGAAAGATCACGGTGACCGATCCCGACATGACGCGCTTTCTGATAACCCTGGATCAGGGTGTGGAGTTTGTTCTTCGAAGCTTGGACGTGATGGTGGGGGGCGAGTTGTTCGTGCCTAAGATTCCCGCTTGTACGGTTTCCGACATTGCCCAAGTTGTCGCTCCGGACTGCGAATGGGAAGTATTGGGTCTGCGACCGGGCGAAAAAGTGCACGAGGTTCTCATTCCCGAAGACGAAGCCAGAAATGTTCTTGAGTTCGATGATCATTTCGTTATCCAGCCCATTCAGTCGTTTTGGGGGAATAAAATTGGGATTCTTGGCGGTGTTTCTTGTTCTCCGGGTTTCCGATATGCAAGTAACAGCAATTGCGAAACTTTCACTAAGGAGCAGCTGACCGCGCTTCTAGCCGATTACCTACCTGCCAATCGGCGGGAATCGGAATAATTCGGCTTTCCCGCTTTTTCAATGAACGGCAACCTCATTGTAGAGGCTCTCCGTTCCACCTCCGTTCCGCCCGTCGTTGTGGCTGAGTTGTCGGGAAATCATCGTGGCGAACTCGACCATGCGTTAGCTCTTGTTGACGCCGCCGCCGATTCCGGAGCGGACGCGGTGAAGCTTCAGACCTATCGACCCGATACGATAACAATCGATTCTCGGGACGATCGTTTTTTGATTACCGAAGGTCTTTGGGCGGGACGATACCTTGCCGATCTTTACGCAGAAGCCATGACTCCCTGGGAATGGCATCCTGCCTTGGCCGAACGTGCCGCCGAACATGGTATGGCGCTTTTTAGCTCTCCTTTTGACGAGACAGCAGTCGATTTCTTGGAGGAAAGCATTGATCCTCCTCTCCACAAGATCGCATCCTTCGAGCTGAATCACTTTCCCTTGCTTCGGAAGGTTGCGCGTACCGGGAAGCCAGTAGCGGCGAGTGTCGGTGCCTCGACTGGTGATGAGATTACGGAAGCCGTTTCCTTGCTTCGAACGGAAGGGTGCCCTCTGGTCGTCCTTCTCCAATGCGTGAGCCAGTACCCGGCTGACCCTAAGGACTTTCACCTATCGAGCCTAGCCAGATTGTCTGCTAAGTTCGACGTGGTTTCAGGCGTTTCCGATCACTCTTCGGGGCATGTCGTCCCTGTCGTGGCGACTACTCTAGGCGCCCGATTGATCGAGAAGCATCTCGTGCTTGATCGAAATGACGGTTCGATTGATGCGGGTTTCTCTATGGAGCCTAGTGAGTTCCGAGAGATGGTCGATGCGGTGCACTCGGCTCATTCCGCGTTGGGAGAACCGAAAATCGGCTTAAACGACAGGAACCATCCCTCGCGTCGATTTCGCCGTTCCATCCTCGTTTCCGGGTCCATTCGAAAGGGAGAGAAACTCAGTACTGAGAATTTACGTGTCGCTCGTCCCGCGGATGGTTTGTCGCCGGCTCGGTGGGATGAGGTCATCGGCAAAGAGGCCGCTTGCGACATGGAACCCGGGCATCCGCTGGAACCTGGAGATTGGGTCGAGTAGGTTTTTACTGGATCAGTCCTTTCGGCTTTTCCGAAAAAAAGTCATTCACATTTGGCAACCTACGCTAATTGGCGCTATAGTATTTTCTAAGCGTAAGGTAGCGTTGACTTGTTTGTAATGCTTTCTTCCTGCATTTTGCTACTACTAAGATAATGACGGTTAAATTGGGGACGGACATCGATACCATGGTGGTGCCTCGATTTCGTGGGAACACAGACGAACGTCTACGCAAGGCGTGTATTTGGGTGTCTCGCAACTGTCCTGGTCGTCGTCTGACATTGGAAGAAATAGGACGTGTCATGGGAGTTACTCGTGAGCGAGTCCGCCAAATCGAGGCCAGAGCTCTTCGTAAGCTTCGTCACCCCTCGCGAATGAATATTCTTAACGAGTTGAGGCCTTGAATAGTTTCGCTACAGGATTTTTCATTTAACGAACAACCTCAAATGTTCGCTTTTAAGTGTGGATAAGCAATTCCACCGGTCCCATATGGAGCTTCCCATCACTTAGGACGCGAGTTCGCAGACCGCCTTGACCCTTTAGGAACTTTTCAGTTCCGGGAGCTACGGCTTCATCCATCCAGTAACATGGAGTGCATTCCTGAACGCCCTCGAATTCAACCTCTCCAAGTCTGAAGCATTTACCTATGAGCTGGTTTAAGTCTAACCCGCGCATGAACACATTACGGCGGTATACCTCGGGGGGGTGGTTTGAGCTGAATTTTGTTTGCACAGATTCATGTACGGCTTCGTCAAAAAAAGTAATCTGGGCTTTATAGTTGTCCTTAAAGCCGAAATATCGATCTCCACGGATTCCTTTCCCCGTTACACATTCCACCATTTGTTGGGAAGACACCTTGTGGTGAGATCTGCCCAAACCGTGGCGTCCTTTAAAATCATGTCCTTCTGAGATGAATAATGCGATGATTTCAACCCTGCCTGTCATCATTTTCACCATGCAAAGATCGTATCTTCAGGCAAAGTAATTTATTTTGCTTGGCATC
>JABHOU010000579.1 GCA_018695085.1 Opitutia bacterium
AACCATGAAAGGACCCGTTGGCAGATTATTGCCGAGAAAAGAGCCATAAGAACCGAGCAATCCGCCCGCGACCCCAAACAGAGCCGAAAGCAACAGCAAAGTTCCCATTCGGTCGGTCAGCAAGTAGGCAGCGGCTGCAGGCGTAATGAGAAGAGCGGAAACAAGAACCACGCCCACCGCCTGCAGGGAGGTGACCACAGCAAAAGTGAGACCTACGAGGAGTACGTAACGCATGAACTCAACGGGTACGCCCACGGAGCGAGCAAAGCCTTCGTCAAAACTCGTTACGAGAAGCTCCTTGTTAAAAAGAGTGACCATAAGCAGGGCCCCTATGGCAACCAACCCCATCAAGCCGACGTCTTCGGACGAAAGGGCGGCGGCTTGCCCGAAAAGAAATTTATCAATGCCGGACTGGTTACCGAATTCCATTTCCTGAATAACCGTCAAAATACAAATACCCACGGCATAGAATCCGGAAAGCACTAGACCCAAGGCACTGTCCTCTTTCACCCTTGTGGTTTTGCGTATCCAGGCAACCACCACCGTTCCCAATAGACCAGCCACAGTAGCGCCGACAAAAATAGCCAAGGGATCCTTGGTGCGACTCCAAAGGAAACCGAGAGCAACTCCTGGTAGCACCGCGTGCGACAAGGTATCGCCGAACAATGCCAAACGTCGGGCAACCACATAGCCGCCGAAAAGACCACAACTGACACCCATGAAGACGGAACCAAGAACAGCATTGCGGACGGCTGCATCACGCAAGCTGAGGAAGCGAAAGGTCTGTTCACTCCAATCTAGATCGGTCACGCCCCCGATGCGGGTGGCATGGACTAACGCAGGAAAAGCAAAAAAGACCAGCAACACACAAATCGGGCTTATTCGTGGAACTTTCATTTATAGCTTGGGGTTGCCTTCTTGCTCGAACTCCGAGCGACCAGCTGCTTGGCCGGCGACATCCGACAGGATAGTGAGACGACCTCCGTAGGTTTTTTGCAAAAGATCGGGAGTGAAGGTTTCCTCCATTGCCCCAAAAGCAACAAGTCGCATGTTGAGCAGCATAAGCTTATCAAAATATTCACGGGCAGATGAAAGATCGTGATGGACTACGATGAGGGTTTTGCCCCGATCCTTCAGATCACGCAGCAACTCCACAATAGCAGTCTCGGTAGCGGCATCAACCCCGGCAAAAGGTTCGTCCATAAGATAAAGATCGCTCTCCTGAGCAAGAGCTCGGGCAAGAAATACGCGTTGCTGCTGCCCGCCGGAAAGATTGCCGATCTGGCGGTCCGAGAAAGGCAGCATGTTCACTTTTTCCAAACATTCGACAGCAATTTCACGATCTCGCTTGCTTACTCTCCGCATGAAGCCGGCATGACCGTATCGCCCCATAAGCACTACATCCATGACGCTCACCGGAAAATCCCAATCAACTGATTCTCGCTGTGGAACGTAACCGACACGCGTAACAGCTTTTTTGTATGGTTGGCCAAAGATTTTCACCCACCCGCCATTAGGCTGCACGATACCCATGATGGTCTTGATCAGGGTAGACTTACCAGCCCCGTTCGGCCCTACCACACCGACCAAGGATCCAGCCTCAACAACGGCATCAACACCATAAAGGACTGGCTTGCGATCATAGGAAACCGTAAGGTCGTGAATCTCCAGTGGAGGAGCAATATGAACCATACAATTACTTCAACCCTTCCACAATAGTATTCACATTATGCTTCATCATGCCAGACCAGGTGCCTGTATCGTATTCCTCCCCATCCGGTCCCTTTTCCAAACGACCCGTTTGGCCCATGGAGTCGGAAAACAATTCTCCTCCGATCTTCACACCAGCTTCCTTGGCGATGCCCTCAATAATAGCAGGATTAACACTGCTTTCGACGAAAATAGCCTTCACCTCATGTTTTTTCACGAAGTCGACCATGGCGACTCGATCGGCAAGGCCTGCTTCGGTAGCAGTGGAAATTCCTTGAACGGCGAGGACTCCGAGACCAAAAGCGCGCCCAAAGTAATTGAAAGCATCGTGACTGGTAACAAGATAACGAGATTCTTTAGGTAATCCACTTATACGCACCTTTGCCCATTCGGTCACGGCGAGGTACTCTTTCTTCAGTGCCTCTGCTCTTTCGGTATAGCCAGCCTTCCCCTCAGGATCATTTTCAGCGAGTGCATTACTGACGACATCGATGCACTGAGACCAGATCGCAGGATCGAACCATACGTGAGGATCCCAGTGTCCTTCAAACTCTTCAGGTTCAAGGAGTAATTCTTCGGACACATTCTCGGTTACCGCATAAGTTTTGGTTCCCCTACGAGAGACCTTTGCAAAAACATCAGCCATACGACCTTCCAGCATAAGACCACTGAAGAAAATCAAATCAGCCTTTGCCAAGGTAGCCGCATCTCCCGCAGATGGCTTGTATAAGTGGGGATCTACGCCAGGACCCATTAGTGCAATCACATCCAAACGGTCACCGGCTACAAACTTCACAATGTCCGTCACATGAGTGGTCGTTGAAACGATAACGAGCTTCCCTTCAGAATTCCCCTCACCGCATCCGGCAAAAAACAAAAAAGTAAAGATTGATCCAAGTCCCCGGAGTGCCACCAATCGACTCGTAACAAAAAAACGAAGCACTGGATTTTTTGTATTAAAAGATTTCATTTTGATTAATCAAAGTCTCTTCCTCGAATAACCTTGTGTCAATCCTTTTGGTATACTTTGATCAATACTTCACATGCCAAGCGCAACAGTAGAAAATTACGTCAAAAAGATTCTCGTCCTGTCATTAGAAACGGACGAGGAACAAGTGGGTATGGGAGAAATCGCCAAGGGACTAGAGGTAGCAGCAGGCACGGCTACTTCGATGATCAAGAACCTAGAGCGGTCAAAGCTCGTACGCTACAAGTCGAGGCAGGGAGTAACCCTTACCGCAAAAGGACGCAAACTGGGTATGGACATGCTGAGGCGGCATCGACTCGTGGAAACCTTCTTGGTTGAAACCTTAGGGCTGGACTGGACGGAGATTCATCTAGAAGCCGAGGAATTGGAACACGCAATATCGGACAAAGTTCTCGATCGACTGGACAAATTTCTCGGGCGACCTGAATTCGATCCTCACGGCGATCCCATACCTACAAAGAACGGAAAATTTGCAGAACGGCGAATCCGCAACTTGTTGGAGTGCCAAAGCAAACAAACCCG
>JABHOU010000580.1 GCA_018695085.1 Opitutia bacterium
ACCATCGCGTGGTTCGGCCCGCGAGGAAATAATCCTCGGAGCTTTCACCCCGTCGACTGGCCCATAGCCCAAAGCCCATAACGGCAGCGAGTGAACCAAAGAAAATGATTAGATCGGCGGTTGATAAAAAACTTTCCATAATCTGCAGTGTAAACGCTGTAATCCCTACAAGGGAAACGCAAAATTCACCTTTGTTAAGAAGTGATTCACCCGACTTTAAGCCTTTTCGGCAAGCGGGAGACGACCACTGGCCTTGGCTTGCTCCCTAAGATAGGTCGCGGTTTCTCCAGACAGGGCAGTCAGTTGCTCACCGGTCATTCTCCAAGACCAGTTGCCGAATGCGTGGCCTGGGCGATTCAAGCGAGCTTCCGAACCTAGGGAGAGTGTATCCTGCACCGGGATCACTACCAGATTAGATACCGTGCGATAGGCCGCTCGCAAAAGATCCCATGGAGCGTCTTCTCCGGAGACACTAAAATAGCTCCTGAAATTCCCTCGTACCTCTTCGTCTGATGATTCGTACCAACCACGCGAAGTGTCGTTGTCGTGCGTTCCCGTGTAGAGAACCAAGTCCTTGGAGAGGTTGTGAGGCAGATAAAGGTTGTCTGGGTCACCATCGAAAGCGAACTGAAGCACGGCCATACCTGGAAGATTCGTTGCCTTGCGGAGAGCATGAACGCCCTCATTCAACAATCCCAGATCTTCAGCGAGGAAAGGAAGGGTGGGGAAGTGTTCGCGAACGGCATTGAAGAAATGGACGCCCGGACCCGACTCCCAAACGCCGTTGCAGGCATCCTCGTGATCCGCGGGAATACTCCAGTAATCGTGAAATCCACGAAAATGGTCGATCCTAGTCACGTCGAACAAATCGTTTTGAGCCGCCAACCGTTCCATCCACCATGTATAGTCTTCGGCTTTGTGTGCAGCCCAATCATAGAGCGGGTTCCCCCATAGTTGTCCGGCGGGATTGAAATAATCGGGAGGAACCCCGGCGACGGCAGTGGGTAATCCCGTGGTTATGTCTAATTGGAATAGATCCGCCCGTTGCCAAACATCTGCGCAATCGGGTGCTACGTATATGGGAAGATCTCCAAGAATTGATATTTTTCGAGAAGAGGCGTAGGAACGCAGGGCTTTCCACTGGCTGAAGAAAAGGTATTGTAAAAAATAATGCAGGTTTAACTCCTCTGCAAGTTCGGGGTCGGTCAAGCGGTGATGAGCTTTTTCAAAGGTACGGAGCTCTTCGGGCCAAAGCCACCATGGCTTTTTCTCATTTTCGGCCTTAAGGGCGCAAAAAAGGGCATAAGATTCGATCCAAGAGCTCTTTTCGGCAATAAATTCCTCGTATGAACCGTATATTGACTCAAGTTCCTGTCGTCTGCTTTCGAAACGAAGGGCGGCTTTTCTGGCAACAATCCAAAATCTTTCGTATAAATCACCGTAAGCAACGGCATCGGAAGGAAGAGAGTACAGAGGAGTTAGGTCGTTTTCATCCACCAAACCTATGTCCAAAAGAGGATTCCAGTCCAGAAAGTATGGATTTCCCGCAAAGGACGAGAACGATTGATAAGGCGAGTCGCCAAAACTGGTTGGTCCTACAGGGCATATTTGCCAATGGCGAAATCCCGCTTTCGATAAAAAGTCGATCAATTCGCGGGAAGGCTTTCCCATATTTCCAATCCCGAATTCTCCGGGGAGCGACGACAAGTGGAGGAGAAGTCCCGCCGAACGCTCCTTTAGCCAATTTGGGAGGGGAATGCCCGGTGAAACTTCAGTAGTCAAAGTCTCTGCTGTCATGAATAGTCGGGATTGGACATAATGCATATTGTGCGAACCAAGGAAGTCTTAAGCGGCTACAGTACAATGACTTGCATGCTGGCAAAATATTGTACGCTAGATAGCGTAAAGTCTTATTCCTGAATTTCAAGAAGTCCTTGGCTGTGCCTACTTCGACAGTCCCCAATGCTTGGTGAAGGGATAATAGACGAATAACGCACGCCCTACGATCTGTTGTTCAGGTACGAACCCCCACATCCTGCCATCCAGACTATTTGGCGAATTGTCTCCCATTGCCAAGTAGAAGTTTTGACCAGTTGGATTTGTTGGATCTGTTTTCTTCGGCACACGAAGTGGCGATTTATTGGAAAGCAAACCGTCAGCTCTATATCCTGGATATTTGGTGATATTTTCCGCCTGTGGGTCTTGTCCCAATTTTTCCACGCGTTCTCGATTCATTTTGAATGCGTCCACGCCCTCGATTGGTTTTCCGTTTCTGTAAAGAATTCCGGGAGTGCCGCCACGAAGATCGGTTCCATTGGTAAATATTGGATCCGGAACGCGAATTTCCATTTCATCGCCTGGTTCGCCTACGAGTCTTTTGATGTAGTATTTGTCTTCACCAATTGAAGATCGAGTCGGAATGTTTAGCTGTCTGTTCACCTCGTCTATTCCCTTGGTTTTGAATACGGCGGGATCTCCGGACTTGGGGCGAATGAAGTTGTAACTCATGCGGTCAACGAAAAGTGCGTCACCTAGGAGGATGTCAAAAGCAAGCACGACATCCCCGGTCTGAAAGGAATCATCACTCAATCTCAACCTTCCGGAGTTATACAAACCCGGAGGTTGAGGAATAATTTGCGGAAGTCCCCTCAAATCGTCGATCCCTGCAAATTTCTGGGCCAGAATGGTATCCAGATCAAATTCCGAGGGAACGTTCAGCACATGCTTCTTTCCGCCGATTTCAAAAACGTATTCTCGGACTGGACTTGGAAATACGAAAAATTTTCCATTTGGAAAGTTTTCCGTGGAAAAGCGAAAACTGCCGTTGTCTTGAAGAACCAGAAACAACTCTCCATTCGATTCCGCCTCCAGACGATGATGGGATGCCCCAAGAGTCAGCTTGTCGAGGATTCGTCCGCCGATGCCGGGTAGTTCGTCTTCGCCTTCGTACAGGTGAGGTTGCATCCCGTTGTAGGTGGGATACATCGAGTTCGTGGGGATGATGAACGGTTGAATGAAGAAACTGCGGATTCCAATCACCACGATGGCCGCGACGAGCAGCATCTCGATGTTTTCCACCCAACTTTTCTTGTGGTAATAGTCTCCTCCGCATTTGTCCAAGATCTCGTCGACGTCTTTTGCTTTTTCCTCCAATTCCGCAGTCGTGATGGTCTTTTCGCGTATCGCTTTGTCGAGTGCGGTCAATCGCTCGTCGAACTTTTCGACATCCTCGGCGGGCAAGAGATCTCGTCTGTACGAAAGAGCTTTCTGGCCCAAACGGAGTATTTCCTTGGCACCCTTTCGCATGGATCTGGTCACGGGTTTGTTTTCGTTTTTAGAAGGTTTTGTCATGTATTAAAAGTGGTCTTTTCGGAAGTAGTTCTCAGCTTCCGCTCTTGAGAATTTGCACAAAGGCTTCTTGCGGAATGCTTACGCTCCCTATCTGTTTCATTCGTTTCTTCCCTTTCTTTTGCTTTTCCAGTAGCTTTTTCTTGCGTGAGATGTCTCCGCCATAGCATTTTGCGGTAACGTCTTTACGCATGGCCGAGATGGTTTCTCTAGCAATGATTTTTCCACCCACCGCGGCTTGCAAGGCAACTTTAAACATTTGCCTAGGTAAGATTTCCTTTAATTTTTCGCAAAGCACGCGTCCACGAGTTTCGGCTTTTTCTACGTGAACGATTGTTGAAAAAGCGTCCACGGTTTCCGCGTTTACCATGATTTCCATCCGTTGCAGGCTCGCAGTCTGGTATTCCGCCATGTCGTAATCCATTGAACCGTAACCATGAGTGATGCTTTTCAGGCGGTCGTTGAAGTCCACCAGAATTTCGTTCAAGGGCAAGGAACAGGTGAGCATGACGCGGGTTTCGTCGATGGTTTCCGTATTGTTGCAAATGCCGCGCTTTTCGCTCACGAGAGCAAGCATGTCCCCGATACTATCATTGGGAGCATGAATCCGAGCAAGGATGGTGGGCTCCTCGATATGATCGATCTCGGTAACGTCGGGAAGTTCCAGTGGATTGTCTATTTCTTTGAATGTCCCGTCAGTGAGGCAAACTTTGTACACGACGCTGGGATAGGTCGAAATCAAGTCCAGATCGTATTCTCGACGTAAACGTTCTTGAATGATTTCCATGTGAAGGAGACCGAGGAAACCACACCGAAAACCAAAACCCAGAGCCGCTGAAGTTTCCGATTGGTAAGTAAACGCGGCATCGTTCAGTCGTAGCTTACCAACGCTTTTTTTCAGTTTTTCGTAGTCGTTGGTATCGAGTGGGTAAAGACCACTGAACACCATGGGGCGAACCTCCTTGTAGCCCGGCAACATTTCGGAGGCAGGGTCTTGAGAGGAAGTAATGGTGTCGCCGATCTTGATGTCGGCAACGTCGCGGATGCCGGTTACAATGTAGCCCACCTCCCCTTCCGCCAACTGTTCGGTTGGAACGGGTTGGGGGCAAAATCGTCCGATGTCTTTTACTTCGGTCTTCCTTCCGTCGCTCATGAGAACAATGGAGGAATGTCGAGAGATGCTGCCCGAGAATACGCGAACATAGCATATAACTCCCTTGTAGGAATCGTACTGGCTATCGAAAACAAGTGCCCTGCTCTTCTTGTTTTCCGTCCAACGAGGTTCCGGCAAGCGCTGTACCACGGCTTCCAGAATGTCCTCGACCCCCAAACCGCTCTTGCCACTTGCGAGCAAGGCATCCTCGGCAGGAATCGCTAAGACATCTTCAATTTGCTTGGAAACGCGTGTCACGTCGGCACTCGGCAAATCCACCTTGTTGATGACGGGGATGACTTTCAGGCCTTGGTTATCCGCCAATTGGGCGTTGGCCAAGGTCTGAGCTTCCACTCCCTGCGACGCGTCGACCAAGAGCAAGGCACCTTCACAGGCAGCCAGACTGCGCGACACCTCGTATGAGAAATCAACGTGACCAGGGGTGTCGATGAGGTTGAAGAGATATTCGTCTCCCTTCGCATCCAGGTAGGTCATGGAGACGGGATGACTCTTTATCGTAATACCCCGCTCGCGTTCCAAATCCATTGAATCGAGCAGCTGTTCCTTCATCTCTCTCTTCACCACAGTGCGGGTGCTTTCGAGCAGTCGATCGGACAAAGTTGTCTTGCCGTGATCGACGTGAGCGATGATGCAAAAATTTCGAATCCTTTTGACGTCCACCATAAAAGAGTTGACCACGCAAAATTTCCTGCAGAAAAGAGCAAGTCAATTGCGGGTATTAAAAAAAACTATTTTTCAGATTTATTGAGAATGGACAAGAATCGACTTAAGGGAACACACACTGCTCTCATCACGCCGATGGTGGATGGGAATGTTAGCTTTGCTGATCTCGAGCGTCATGTCGAACGGCAAATCGCTTCGGGCGTAAACGGACTGGTGCCATGTGGCACCACGGGAGAATCCCCAACCCTGTCTCCGGAGGAACACCTGCGGGTGGTGGAGGCAACCGTCAAGGCATCGGCTGGACGAACGCCAATCATTGCCGGGACCGGTGCAAACTCGACCTCCGAGGCAATGCATCTGACGAAGGCTGCAGACGAGGCTGGGGCAGACGCCTTTCTTTTAGTGGCGCCCTACTACAACAAGCCGAGTCAGGAAGGTCTTCTCGCTCATTTCGGCGCCATCGCAGAAATAACCGAAAAGCCAATCGTGCTTTACTCCATCCCATCCCGGTGTGGCATCGAGATATCCACGTCCACCGTTGCTCGTCTCTATGAAAAGCATCCGCACATCTGCGCTATCAAGGAAGCGGGCGGACGATCCGCCAAGGTTTCGGACACCGCCGTTGCTCTCGGCTCGGACTACGTCATCCTGTCCGGCGACGATGGCCTTACCCTGCCCTTCATGGCCTGCGGAGCATCGGGCGTAATCAGCGTCGCCTCGAACGTCTACCCGGCCCCGATCGTTAAAATGGTCGATCTAGCCCGAGCCAATGACTTCAAGTCGGCTCGCAAATTACATCTCGAATACCTTCGCGTTTTCGGCGAGCTCTTCATCGAACCGAATCCCGTGCCCGCCAAGTTCGTGATGAAGACCCTTGGTATGATTGAGTCCGACGAAGTTCGCTTACCCCTTTGTGGCCTCCAACCGGAAAATAGCGAACGACTCTCCCGGCTCGCCAAGGATTTCCCCTTGCACTAGGAACTTCTCGAATTTTCACTTATCTTTCACCTTCCTGTAAAATGTCTTTAAAAATCATGCTTAATGGAGCCCGAGGTCGCATGGGACGGGCCATAGCCTCCATTGCCGACGAAAAGGATTGCCAAATCGTAGCTGGTATCGACTTGGGCGACGATCCTGCCGCCGTCATCGACGACTGCGATGTCGTGAT
>JABHOU010000307.1 GCA_018695085.1 Opitutia bacterium
AATGGAGCCGGGAATCGGATTCGAACCGACGACCTACGCATTACGAATGCGTTGCTCTACCAACTGAGCTATCCCGGCAAACAAGATAAATCATTATCTTTTCAAAAGTGACTACGGTCAAGTGTGTTCGATGGTCGGAAGTTCTTCAAAGGGAAACTCTTTCGTTGTGGAGATGAGTAAAGATTACTAATTTGGTGATTTGCCAAATGAGAATCCTGCATATCCTCTCTATCGCTTTATTCACTTGGAGCCTGTTCGGCGACTTGAAGGCGGCTGAAAAGCCAAATGTCTTGCTCATTGTATGCGACGACCTCAACGATTACGTCGAGACCCTCGGAGGGCATCCTCAAGTAAAGACCCCGAACATCAAGAAGCTTATAGATAGCGGGGTTTCCTTCACCCAAGCTCATTGCAATATTCCCATTTGCAATCCCTCGCGGGCAAGTTTCGCGACTGGGATATACCCGCACACCTCTCAGCAGTTCGGATTCGAGGACTGGGACAAGAACGAAATCCTCAAGAATTCGCGCACCATGATGGCTCATTTCTCGGCCAACGGTTACCACACCCTAGGCACCGGAAAAATCATGCACAACCGAGACCGTCAGGAATGGAACGAGTACGGACACCCATCCGACTACGGTCCATTCCTTTTCGACGGGAAGGACAAAATACCGCACCTTGGCGTTCCCAGGCCGTTCCGTGACGACTTCGGGATTATAGACGGCACCTTCGGTCCACTGGAAAAAGTCTCGCACAAAAAGTCACCCGATACCGGAAAACCCTACTCGTGGCTGACCGGTGGCTGGAAGAAACAACGCGAACTCAAGTACGAGTCGGAGAACGACCGAGACCCAACGGGCGATGAGTTGAACGCTCAATGGGCAGTCAAGCGATTGAAAGAGCTTGCATCGGAAAAGAGTGACAAACCCTTCTTTATGGGAGTTGGATTCGTTCGTCCACACACGCCCTTGATCGTTCCCAAAAAGTACTTCGATCGCTTTCCACTCGAGTCAATCGAGTTGCCCGTCATCAAGAAGAATGACGACGAGGATACCTTCAAGAAAACCGTAACCTCGACAGAGGACGACCGCAGTGGAGACCGCGGAACAAAAATGTTTGACAGCCTGGTCGCCTCTTACAAGGGGGATCGCGGACTGGCCTTGAAAAAGTTCATTCAGGCGTATCTCGCAAGCGTGGCATCGGTGGACGACTTGATCGGAAACCTCTTGAACGCACTCGAAGATTCAGGCCTCAACAACAATACGATCATCGTCTTCACCAGCGACCATGGCTGGGGAATGGGCGAAAAGGACTATTTGTACAAAAACTCCCTTTGGCAAGAAAGCACCCGTGTGCCCTTTGTGTTACGGGCGCCGGGAGTTTCCAAGGTCGGCGGTTCCTGCGATCGACCGGTCTCCCTCGTCGACCTCTACCCCACCCTACTCGACCTTTGCGCCCTCCCGTCCAATACCATGAAGAACGACAAGGGACGCCCCCTGGACGGTTTCTCGCTCAAGCCTTTGCTGACCAATCCGGCGGAAGGGAAATGGGCCGGCCCCGACGAAGCCCTGACCACCCTTTACAAATGGGCCCGTTACTACGACCCCGCCAAGCAAAACTATTCCTTGCGCTCAAACAACTGGCGCTACATCCGTTATGAAAACGGCAAGGAAGAACTTTATGCCGTAACGAAGGATCCAAAAGAATGGGATAATCTCGCTCTTGATCCAAGCCATGAAAAAACGCTGAAAAAGTATCGTTCCAAACTGCTCGCCCGCATTCCCAAAAGCATACCCGAAAAACCAAAGAGCAACGAACAATGGAAAAACGATTACTTCAAGAAGAACCCAAAGGCAGACACGAACAAGGACGGGGATTTGTCTTGGCCCGAACTGAACGCTCACAAGAAATTAATGAATGCTCCGAAGGACGCCGAATATTGGAAGAACCATTATTTCAAGAAAAACCCCAAGGCCGATGCCAACAAGGACGGCAAGCTTTCGTGGCCTGAATTTCACGAGCACAAGAAAAGCAAGCCTCGAAAATAGACAACTTTGATTCAGGCGGAATTTGTTGAACTCCGGAAACAATTAAGAGTGAAGCCCAAGGTTAAGGTTTGCGGGCGATACAGGAGTTGCCATTCGTTTATAGGCAACTGACATGAAATTACTTCAACGGACTCTCATGGGCCTTCTTCTTTTGGGATCTTCGTGCTCTTTTGCACTGGGCAAAGAGATTAAGAAAGAAGTTATTCCGGGAACTAAACCACTCACTCTCGAAGGCGATCTTGCCGAAAGAATGCTTGAAGGCGCCCATCGCTTCCTCGATCGCAAACTGACCGAAACCTTAGTCCGTCGATCAAATCATTGGGAAAAGGGTTTATCTTCGCCGAAAAACAAGGAAGCTTTCTTAGACGACAATCGACTGGAACTTGCTCGCATTTTAGGGATAACGGAAAAAAGAGTTCCCTTCGAAGCTCCTTCGCTAACGGCAACCACCTCACGGACGGCCAAGGTAGCTACAGGTTCGGGCTACGAGATTTTTGCTGTACGCTGGCCGGTTTTGAAGGGAGTTTTCGGGGAAGGCTTGCTACTACGACCTACAGGGCGAAAGCCTGTTGCAAACGTCATCGCGATACCCGACGCCGATCAATGCCCGGAAGATTTTGCAGGACTGACGACAAAAATCGCGCCATCCGGTCAATTTGCGCGAAGGCTGGTCGAGAGTGGTTGCCAAGTGGTCGTGCCCGCGCTCGTCGGGAGAAATGTTCGAGTCCAAAGCGAGAGACGCAAGGGCATAAAAATAAGCGACAGGGAATTCCTGCATCGTTCGGCTTTTCTCATGGGGAGAACCTTGCAGGGATTCGAAATCCAAAAAGTACTTGCTTTGGTGGATTGGTTCGAGAGGGAAAAGGAAAATAGGATTGGCCTGATCGGTTGGGGCGAAGGGGGGATGCTCGCCTTGCAGGCTGGGGTGCTCGACACACGCGTCGATGCCGTCTGCGTGTCGGGACAATTCGGGCCACGCGAAGGCATGTGGCGTGAACCACTGGAGCGAAACCTGTTCGGATTCCTCAATCATTTCGGGGACGCCGAGCTGGCAAATTTATTGGTCGACAGAGCTTTGGTAGTGGAAGCAGCCAAGGGTCCGGAAGTGGTCATCAATTCCACCGGCGCGGCTCCGGGCAGGTTAATCACGCCCACCCTCGCTGATGTCCGCGATGAGTTTTCCAGAGCGAAAACTTTGGGAAGTTCAACCAAATCAGATTTCAGCTTATTTACCAGCGGGGACAATGGGAAAGGATCTCCGGGAGAGAGCCAAGCTCTGTTGAAATTCTTGCAGTCGCTTTCCCCCGATGGACGTTTACCCAAGCGGGAAAAGACCCAAAAAACGGCAAGCGCCCTACCCGACTCGAAAGCTCGCGAGGAACGAGCCTTCCGCGGGATCGCCTCTTACGTTCAAGAACTTGTTGAAAAATCTCACCTTGTCCGAACGAGCGGCTTTCAGCCCAACCTCTCGTCTCTCGTCGCCTACGCCAATAGCACGGTTTCCCATCGTCGACGTTTCGAGGAGGAAGTCATTGGACGTTTCGAAGAGGATTTGCTCCCTCTCTCCCCTCGTTCCCGAAAAATATACGATGAGGCAAAATGGACGGGGCACGAAGTCGTTCTCGATACGTACCCCGAGCTCTTCGCCTATGGTGTCCTCCTCGTGCCGAAAAACGTTCAGCCAGGCGAGCGGCGTCCCGTGGTTGTATGCCAACATGGTCTGGAAGGCCGCCCAAAAGACGTGATCGAGGGCGATCATCGAGCCTATCACGATTTCGCAGCCAAGCTCTGCGAGAAAGGCTACGTCGTCTTCGCACCCCAGAATCCGTACCTGATGGGAGACAAGTTTCGTTCCCTCCAAAGGAAGGCCAACCCGATGGGAAAGACACTCTTCTCACTCATCGTGGCCCAGCATCGACAAATCGTTCGATGGCTCGGCGAACTCCCCTTCGCGGACCCAAAGCGAATCGCATTCTACGGACTTTCCTACGGAGGTAAAACCGCCATGCGCGTTCCCGCTCTCGTGGACGGATATTGTCTCTCGATTTGTTCGGCCGACTTCAACGACTGGATACGCAAAACCGGTTCCACGCGCCCCGGTGACGACCGATACAGCTACCCCTTCACGAGCGAGTATGAAATCTTCGAATTCAACTTGGGTCACACCTTCAACTATGCGGAAATGGCGGCTCTAATCGCCCCGCGACCCTTCATGGTCGAACGGGGTCACTTCGACGGTGTGGCCCCCGACGAGTGGGTCGCCGCCGAGCACTCGAAGATTCGCCGACTTTACACCCGGCTAAAGATTCCCGACAGGACCGAAATCGAATGGTTCCTAGGTCCCCACACCATAAACGGCCAAGGCACCTTTCGCTTCCTCGACAAGTGGCTCGGTTGGCCGCCCAAAGGAAAGTAAACCTAGTTCTCCAATGCCAGTGGGTTTTCAGGTCAAGCAGGAGTTTTGTACGGCAACCGCTTCATGGAGACGGGGCGGTGGGTAGCGTTAATCAAAGACTGTGAAGCCGTCCCATGTTGCAAAAAAGGTGACAAACAGCACCGTAGCGAAAAAGCACAATGCCAGAAGGCCAGCTGTCATCAGATTTTTTAAAAACGTCTTTTGGCGTGCCGATTGGCAACTTGGATGTCCTTCTTCATCGACTTTGAGCGGGCTTTTCCATGGACCATACGATTTGTAGTGAATTAGCCCGACGACAATCATGCCATAAGACAGCAAAACTGTGACCTTTCAACCCAAGAGCAAATGCCGTCGCCACCAATGCGCCTCCAAGTGGGTCAAAATCCATTCGTCAACGAATATACCGACTCCGATGGTATCCGAAAACAACAATATGACGATTATCACTCCGACGAAAGTGTAGGCGGGTGCAATCTTTACATCCTCGTAACTGATAACCACAACCCTACTCCCCGCTCCCCCTCGGTCAACCCATCAATGCATTCGCACCAAACGTTGAGATGGGGTTTATTTTGATCTTGAGGGTGGGGAGGGTGTCGGTTCGGAAGGCTGGAATTGGCAGGAGCAGTCCTATCCTGATGGACGCGGTTCACCACACTGAGTGCAACATTCTATATTCCATAAAATGCCTTCCCCGCATTGTCTGCATTTAACCAAGTAATTCCTATCCTCGCGATTGGCATCAACACCACCTTGGGCATTTCTCCCAAACAGAAAATACGCTAGGAAATATAGGGCGGAACCGAATGGGAAGAAGAATACCATAACGCAAATCCAGGAAACCTTACCTACTAATGCCGTAGGATAGTTGGTTAGGCACCTTGCCGTGAATCCAAGCAGAGCTAGGGCTACGATGCCGACAACAATTAAAATTATCGCAGCAATTCCAAGTAACCAACCCCAAAACCCATCAGGAATATTTATCGGTGAATATGCAATCAACTCCATTAGCAAATCACTCTGAAATTATCGTTAATCGTCAACTGGATGAAAGGGGATTGTATCTGTTTCCCCGATTAAACGCCACTCCGCTCAAGTTGCAGAGTTTCAGCCAAGTCACCTCCACACCCAACCATCAGCAGGGCGACGAACGTAGCGGCAAGTAACTTCTTCATCCTTCCATCCAATACCAGCGGGTTTTCAGGTCAAGCGAGGGTTTCGGAAGCATCGGGACGCCTTCGAGCAGCTTTAGTCTTCGACTATTTCGCCGTCCTTGTAGGTGTGTTCCGACTTCTTCTGCCCGTTCTCGTACCACCCCGTCGAAAGCCCGTCCTGCTTGCCGTCCTTAAAGTTCCATTCGTACTCCTTCTGCCCGTTCTTGTACCAATGAGTCCAAAGACCGTCAGGCTTGCCGTCCTTGTAGGTTTTGCGAAACGATTCCGTTCCGACTTCGTTGTAGAAAACCGCAACCCCATTTCCGTTCACTAGGTTTGTATGAGGACACTTCTCACCCCCGATTCTCCAAGCCAAGGCAGTCATTATATTTCCTTCTTTGTATTCAGCCAATAGCTTGATCTGCCCATTAGCCCACCATTGCTTCACCCATCCCGTGTAAGGTGTTTGCTCTTTAGAGGTATACCAACGTTCATTCTGCTTCTCGCCTCTCGCTTGAAGTTTCTTGATATTAATCGCTGTCTCGACCCGAGAACGGATTTCAGGATCGTTCATGGCAATGTTTGCATCCTTGAGCGCCTCTGCTCCTGCAAAATACAGAAACATTATTCCCATAATGCCCGTCATACTTCTCAAGCATTTAAACGCTATTGGGCTTTCTCTTTTTTTTACTGTGCCACTTTCCGTACCAATCACTCCTGAATGTTCAGCTTGGTAACCTTTCCAAAAACAGAAAAATGCCGCATTAAGCAAAAATGCGGTGAACCAATTTGTTAGCTTTGTTACCACTATGAAAAGAACGATCAATACTAAAAATATAACCTTCTTCTTGGTGAAAAAGGGATCGCGCTTCCATTTAACGGAACCATCTGCAAGTAACTTCTTCATTTCGTTATTGTAGAGCCTTGCGAATGATTCGCCTATTACAAGTTTCCGCTAATTTTATAACGGGCATGACCTCCATCCAATACTCGCCGCCATTTTGGGTCAAGCGAGGGTTTTGGAAGTATCGGGACGCCTTTGGGCAGCTTTAGATTTATTGAATAACAAATTGGGTAAAGGAAATCTGACGAATCAGATCGCTCTCCCCATCACGATATTTTCGTAACGTGGTGGAAAAACCTTTTTTAAGATCAACTCGAACACGCTCTTGAAAACCATCTAGTTGGGCATCTTCGTAAGTGTAGTTTCCAAGTATGGTAAGAGCTTTGTCTCTAATACGGTGTTCATTTTGCTCGAGAATTTTCTCAAAGTCTCCCGCAAGCCCTTCCAACTTAAGCTGAATGTCAATATACCTAGCCTTAACCGGTCCGCCTAGATTAGTTATTAAATCCTTGAGTTCATAGAATTTCACATCTCCCGATGGTTCGATGTCCAACGGTAGTTCTCCCTTGGTTCGCGAGGAGGCTCTGACCATTTCGCCGTCATTGTAGGTCACGCGTCGCTTTTCGGTCCCGTCCTCTTTGTACTCAACCACAACCCCATTCCCGTTCACGAGGTTGGTCAAAGGACACTTGTCGCCATTGGGTTTCCAGACAAATGCATTCCAGAGAATGATACGCCGTCCTTGAAGTTTGTGAGAGATTTCACTATGCTTCTGCCCGTTTGCGTACCAAACCGTCTGTAGACCGATAGGCGTACTGTCTTGAAAGTTTGCTTCCATTAATTTCTGCCCGTTTTCGTGCCATATCGTGGAATGCCCGTCCGGCTTGCTGTCCTTGTAGTTTATTTCAGACGACTTCTGCCCGTTCTCGTGCCAAAACGTCCAAAGCCCGTCACCCTTACCGTCCTCGAATTGAGCCAAAAGCTTCACCTGCTCATTGCCCCACATTAACTTCCCCCATCCCGTGTAAGGAGTTTGCTGATTCGGAGCGTAGAAAAGTTGGTCGCCCTCCTCGCCTTTCATCTGAAGTTTCCCCGAATCAATCGCCTCAGCGATGATCCTGTTGCGGGTTTCATTGTCGTCCAAGTCAATCCCGCCGACTTCCGCAGTCTTCGCAGGTGGGGTTTCGACTAACGAAGCATTGGATTCGGGACTATCCCCTGCAGGCTTTTTAGTGTCCTCCCCACACCCAACCATCAGCAGGGCGACGAACATAGCGGTCAGTAGTTTCTTCATATCGTTATTGTAGAGCCTTGCGATTGATTCGCCTATTACAAGTTTTCGCTAATTTTGTAACGAGCATCCCCCAAACCCTACTCCCCGCTCCCCCTCGGTCAACCCATCAATGCATTCGCACCAATTGGTGAGATGGGGTTTATATTAATATTGAGGCTGACCGTGGGGCTTTTCGCTTTCTCGACAAGTGGCTCGATTGGCCGCCTGAGGATAAGTAAGTCAACCCTCCAACCGCGCGAAATACTGCCTCGCTGCTTGCATGACTTTGGGTGCGAGCAAGAGGGAGGACAGTATGGTCGGCACCGCCATGAGGCCGAAGGAGACGTCCAGAAAGTTGATGACGTCGCCCATGGTCACCACTGCCGAGATCACGATTGCGACAAGGTAAAAAATAGCCAATGGGATTCTTGCCCGCGACCCAAATAAAAAGCACCCGCATTTGGTTACGTAATAGGAGAAACCGATCATCGAGGAAAAACTAAGAAACAACACGCAGATCAGCAGTAGGTAAGGCCCGGCTCCCGGGATTCCCTCCTCGAAGGCACGAGCCGTCAAAATCACGCCATCCTTTCCTCCGCCTTCCGAAACTCCGGTCACTAGGATCACTAGGCCCGTGATGGTACATACGATCAAGGTATCGATCATGGGTCCCAACATAGCGACCATTCCTTCGCGAATCGGTTCGCGGGTCTTGGCGGCCCCATGGGCCATAGCCTCCGTCCCCATTCCCGCCTC
>JABHOU010000435.1 GCA_018695085.1 Opitutia bacterium
AACCAGTCGCTTTAATCAGAATCGCCATCTATCCACTAAGTAGGCTATTGCTTTAATGGAACTATGAGTTTACGCAATCGTCATTTGCTGAATGAAGGTTTTAATCATCAAACCGTCATCGCTAGGTGATGTGGTTCATGCGCTAAGAGTTGTTGCTCAAGTTAAGTTCTCGCAACCCGACGCGACCATTGACTGGGTTATAAAGAAGGAACTGAAAGGGATTGTTGAAGCGAGTGGTTTAGTAGACAGTTTTCATCTGTTCGAAAGAGGTGAGGGGATGTGGAATTACCTGAGGTTGGCTTCGCACTTGAGAAAGAAATCCTACGATTACGTATTGGACCTACAAGGCTTGCTCAGGAGTGCATTTTTGGCGAAAATCGCTAAGGGCATCAGAAAACTGGGACGAGCGGATGGTCGAGAAGGATCGCCGCTTTTCTATGAATCCATTGGTGAAAAGGATCGTCGAAAAGATATTCACGCAATCGAAAGAATGCTCCCTTTTCTGGAAGAGTTGGAAATTCATGACTTCAACAAGAACCTCAAGCTTGAATTTCCAGGATCAACTCTGAAGCGAATTGAAAAAAACACTAGTTTTCAGAGTAATTACTTATTGATTTTTCCTGAAAGCAGAAGATCAGAAAAAATATGGCCTTTCTTCACTCAATTAGCGACTGAATTGCAGTCTTCCGTTCTTCCGCATGTGGTAATTGCAGGGAACGATTCTAGTCCTCAGTTCGATGGCTGCATTGACCTTCGTGGAAAAGTCGAGCTCAACGAGTTGCCCGCACTAATTCGAAATGCGAAAGTCATCGTTTCAAACGACAGTGCCCCGTTACATCTCGCATCGGCATTGGACAAGCCCTTAGTCGCGCTTTTTGGCCCAACTAATCCCTCGATGTACGGTCCTTATCCCCCTAATTCAGATAAAAGCAGGGTTTTTTATGCCAAATCAGGCAACCTTGAAGCAATCAGCGTTGGAGAAGTGCAAGAGCAGATTATGAAATTCTGTGGGTCAGGAGAAAATGAAGTTGGTTCTTAACTTAGTAAAGCTTGTCAAGGATTTCACGACCAGATTTCCCCTTGGAACTTTTCTTTTCAATCAGTTGTCGTCTGAGTTTGGCGAAAAATTTCAAATAGTTCCGGATATTAAGATAGTAAAGCCTGCCGGAAGATCGCAATTGGCTAACTACATCCATTGCTTCTTCTCTTTTAGCATCTAGCCTTACAGTATTTTCTTTTTCGGATTTTCGAAACACCCCCCAAAGATTACCCCCATCCCCAATTGGCGAACATTTAATGGTGTCGAAACCGGTTTGCTTCATTAGGTGAGACAAAGTTTCGGCAGTGTAGGAAAATAGATGGCCCGAGTGCCATTTGTGGGGAAATGCCATGTGCGGGTATAGAATGTTTGGTACTTCAATCACAAAATGCCCTTCGGGTTTTAACGTCTTGGACAAACTCATGAGGTCGCGAACTGGATGTTCCAGATGTTCCAAGACATGGAACATGGTGATCAGGTCGAATTTTTCCTCAATCGTAAATTCGGAGAATGGCTGAATCGAAACATTGATTTGCAATTCCGAACGGCTGTATTCCGCATAAGGTAAGTTGGCTTCAATCCCTTCCGCCGAATGCCCTCGCTTTTGCATCAAGTATACGAATTCACCGCTGCTGGATCCGGCATCCAAGGTAACAGCCTTCTCGCCAATAAGCGATCGAATCCTCTTATGTCTCTCAAGTGCGATTTTACCGGCTCTGTAAACATGTTTTGGTTTAGGGCGATGAACTCCCTTGTATGACTTTCTGTATTCGGTCTTGTAAAATTCCTCGGTGTTCTCAAATGGAACGGGATCAACGAAAATTAAGCCCGATTCTTGAGAGATGACGTTTCGCAACGGTTTTCCGTGTCGATCCTTCTCGCTTACGATGTAGGCTTGATTGCTCCCGCTAATTTGGCATTCTATACTTGTGCTAACGAGCTTAGGCATTTTCGCATCTTAGCTCTAACCAATATTTCCATCAAGTTAATTGACCGAATCACGGCGATAGAATATCTGAACTTTTGCATCATGCGTGGTGAAGCGCATGGCACCGATACTTTTTCCGGACAAAATAATTTTCCCTAATATATTCACATGATTGACGTAAATTACCTCCGCGGGGATATGAACGGTCTCAAGGCTGCAATCTCACGCAAGAAATTCGAGTGCGATTTGGATTCTTTGGTCGAGCTAGACAAAAAGCGCCGCGAAGCGATATCGGAGGCCGAACTGGCTAGGGCGGGGCAAAAGGCTGCAAATGTTGAAATGTCCCAGTTGCCGAAAGGATCGCCTGAGTTCTTGGCCAAGGTGGCCGAGATGAAGGAACTGGCTCGCAAGGTGAAGGACTTGGAGGCGTTTGCAAAGGGGGCGGATGAACAATTTCAAGAGGCTTTTCTGTCGATCCCCAATCTTCCTCACGAATCGGTTCCCGACGGGAAGGGCGAGGAAGACAATCAAACGGTGTCGACTTGGGGCGAGGTTGAAGGCGATTTTCCGCATGCCGTTCCGCATTACGATATTCCTTGGTTCGAGAAGCTGATCGATTTCCCTCGTGGGGTGAAGGTTGCCGGGGCTGGTTTCCCTTTTTATCTCGGAGAAATGTCTCAATTTGTGCGAGCCTTGATAAATTTCTTTCTATCGGAAGCTGATAAAAACGGATACCAAGAGGTTCATTCCCCCATCGTGGTGAATTCCGCGAGTGCCACGGCAACTGGGCAACTGCCTGACAAGGAGGGGCAGATGTATTTCGATCAGAATGAGGAGATGTACTTGATCCCTACCGCGGAAGTTCCAGTTACCAATTTCTACAGAGACGAAATTTTAAGCTCGGATGAATTGCCCGTCAAGCGATGCGCTTACACGCCTTGCTTTCGGAGAGAAGCCGGGAGTTGGGGCAAGGAGGTCAGGGGGTTGAATCGTTTGCATCAGTTCGACAAGGTGGAGTTAGTCAAGTGGGTTCATCCCGAAAACAGTTTTGATGAACTCGAATCCTTGCGCAACGATGCGGAAGGTCTCCTGCAAAAGCTTGGATTGCCCTACCGCGTGTTGCTTATTTGTTCGGGAGACATCGGCTTTCCCCATTCCAAGCAATATGACTTGGATGTTTGGGCCGCAGGACAGAAACGCTGGCTGGAGGTTTCCAGTTGTAGTAATTTCACTGACTTTCAGGCGAGGCGGGCCAATATTCGGTTTCGTGCAGAGGACGGAAAACCTCAACCCGTTCATACGCTCAACGGTTCGGCTCTGGCCATTCCTCGAGTCCTTGCGGCGATCTTGGAGAACAACCTCGACTCGGAAGGTCGTATCAAGGTTCCCGATTGCCTGCGTACTTGGTTCGACAAGGATTTTCTATCGGGATAATTATCTACCTGAAGTCCAAATGAATGCTCCCGACGAATCCGGCGAGTCGTCGTGGCCAGTTCTTGCCGCGAGGGTGGGGGCACTGCTCCCGCTTACCTCCCTTGATGCCTCGGCCATTTCGTTTTTGCAAGGCGATGGTTTGCAAGCTACTTGGTTTTCGGCCTGTTCCGGAGGTGCGGATTCGGTTTTGTCGACATTGCTGGCATTTGCTCATTTTCCCGGCCGATCTGGGGCTTTCACTGTAGCTCATTTCAATCACTGCCTGAGGGGAGATGCTTCCAGCGGTGACGAAGCATTTGTTCGAGGGCTTGCCGAAGGGCTTGGCGTTTCCTTTTCCTCCGCAAGAGGAATGGGAACCTCAGGAGATGAGGCGAGTCTGCGCGAGGAACGGTTGGCATTTTTGTCTGAGGTCACGAATAGGGATCAAACGGCAATTATCCTTCAAGGGCATCAACGCGACGACATTG
>JABHOU010000148.1 GCA_018695085.1 Opitutia bacterium
GTTTGACCTTATGGCCTTGGCATTCCAGACAGATGCTACCCGAGTATCTACTTTCCTTCTGGCTCACGATGGAAGTAATCGCAGTTTTTCGGACATAGGCGTACCCGAAGGGCATCACTCTCTTTCTCATCACCGCGACGACAAGGGAAAGGTGGAAAAATTGGCCAAAATTGATCGTTTCTACGCCGATCAATTTGCTTATTTCTTAAAGAAAATTAAAAGTGTTCGAGAGGTGGATGGTTCTTCTATGTTGGATCACTGCATGCTTATCTATGGCGGTGGCATAAGCGATGGGAATCGCCATGGTCATGAAAAACTTCCTATTCTCCTAGCTGGCGGTCGGGCTGCCGGATTGAGTGCGGGCCGTCGTCATGATTTCAATGGCGAACCCCTTACCAATCTTTACCTTTCGTTACTTGAGCGGATGGGACTCGAGGCAGACGCTCTCGGAGACAGCACGGGTAAGCTTGTTAACGTGTAGAGTTCCATGTTTCGTCTACCCTTGT
Source organism: Opitutia bacterium (assembly GCA_018695085.1). Classification (GTDB taxonomy): domain Bacteria; phylum Verrucomicrobiota; class Verrucomicrobiia; order Opitutales; family Seribacteraceae. The sequence continues at coordinate 507 of JABHOU010000148.1, forward strand.
TTTGGGCGACGATCCTTGTCGCAACCAATTTTCTCTGTGCGGATACATCTGTTCTTCCGGGCGTAGTTTTAGAAATTCGTGGCAAAGCTTCAAAATCTATCGACTACCGCCTAGAACGGCGTGTGGCCATCCGAGTCGATGAAAATGAACCCCCTTCTGCATTTGTTGATGCAGGTCCATTTGCATCGGTTTGGCATGGTGTTCTATTATTGGATAAACGCGAGCGCATCAACTTTTCCTTTGAGGGATTTGGCAAAGCCTCTTTGCATTTAGGTGGCGAAAAAATTCTAGAGGCGGAAGGTGACGATCTTTCGACCGTGGAATCGGAGCGCTTACGTTTAAATGGGGGAGAGCATCCTTTTGAGCTTCGTTATTCGAGTGCAGATTCAGGTTTGGCTCGTTTCCGTCTTTTCTGGAAGGGGCGTGATTTTGCCAGAGAGTCGATAGCGCCAAAGTCACTGGCTCATTTTTCAACTGGGAAGCCAGCCCAATTTCTAAAAAAATCTTCACTTTTAAGGCAAGGTCGCTTTCTCTTTGCTTCTCACGGATGCGTTCGTTGTCATTTACCCGACGAACCTTTTAATAAGAAAACGGCTATGCCTGAAGCCCTTGCCATGGGCCCTTCCCTTGTCGGTGTTGGCTCACGACTAAGTAAGGGCTGGATGGAAAAGTGGATTCTCGACCCGCAGTCAATGCGTCACAATGCCCGTATGCCTAAAATGGTTAATTCCCGCACCGAAGCCTCACATCTTGTAGCTTTTCTCAGTAGTCTCAAAAATGAAAATGCTGGGAAAAGCATAGTTTCCGGCGATAGCAAATCCGGTGGAGTCTTATTTGCGGATCTAGGGTGTATTTCCTGCCATACCCTTACTGAAAATGGAAATATCGATGAGAACGGAAGAATTTCTTTAGTTGGCGTTGGAAGGAAATACCGTCCGGGAAGCTTGGCCGCCTTTCTCATCGAGCCAGACAAGCATTATCCGTGGATCCGTATGCCGGACTTTCATCTTTCCAAAGGGGAGGCAGCAAATATCGCTGCTTTTCTTCAAGACCTTGAATCTCCGACTCTAAATGTCACCATATCCACGGGAGATGCTGGTAAAGGCAAGCTCCTTGCTTCGAGCCTAGGGTGCGTCGCCTGCCACGAGCTTCCTTGTGAAAACAAGTTGATCTCCACGAGCCTTCAAAAGTTAAGTGCATTAAGTGGAGAAGGTTGTTTGAGTGAAAGCTCAAAAGGTCCTCGATTTCCTTTTTCTAAAGAGGAACGATCGGCCATTTCCATATTTCTTAAAGAGAGGGGTGGAGGGTCTCTTGAGCGTAATAGTCCTCCTGAATTTGCGAACCGTCAGTTTGAGGAGTTACGTTGCGTGGCTTGTCATGAGCGAGATGGGCAAGAGAGCTTCTGGGGAGCCTTTTCAAATGAGGTTTCCTCATTTAAACCTAGGAGGGATAATTCTTTGGGTCTTGCAAGTAACCCAGTTCCTGCGCACTCGACCAACCGCACTCCACCCGATCTCTCTTTTGCTGGTGAAAAACTTACAGAAAACTGGCTCGCCGCCTTTTTGGCGGGGAAAGTGGCGGAAAAACCTCGGCCGTGGGTGAAAGCCCGTATGCCCAGTTTTTCGATTCGCGCAAAATACTTGGCATCAGGACTTTCAGGATCTTGTGGGGTGTTTCCAGAAATGCAGGACGAGCCCAGACTCCAAGACGAAAAGCATTTGGAACTAGTCGGCGGGAAGATTGTTAGTACATTGTGCATAACCTGTCACGGAGTAGGTGATCAAAAACCCACTGCTGTCTTCGAAGGGCAAGGCGTAAACCTTAGTTTGGCTCGCTCGAGAATGCGTCGCGAGCATTACATGCGCTGGATGATGAACCCTTATCGCATTACTCCGAATACCATTATGCCAAAGTTTGCAGACGAAGAGGGCCGCACAGGTCTCATTGATTTGTTCGAAGGTGATGCCCGTCGTCAATTCGGCTCGGTGTGGTATTATTTACACGGACTATCCAACTAGTTTTTCCGGTTTTTGTAAGGCAAGATTGGCTCTTGCCATTTACGGGGAGAGCAAACTAACCTCATCATATTGCATCTGCGCATCCAGTCCGTGCACAGTTTTAACAAGAGTATTTTCCTATCACTGGGTGGAGTTGGCCTTTTAATGGTCGGTTTCTTCTGGGTTGGGTTGGCTCTGGACTTCCCGGCATTGGAAAACGCAATGGTTGGTCTCACGACCAAGCATGTCGTGGGTTATGAGGTTTCCGTTCTTTTAGGTTCGAATGCTCGTGACGAGATTGTCGATAAGGTATTTCGGACCGAGTTGGCTTTTTCGATACTGCTAGCTTTCTA
>JABHOU010000200.1 GCA_018695085.1 Opitutia bacterium
ACTCGCGCCGCCTCCGTGCGAACGGAAAGAATCGGGTCATTAAGTAAGGAACCGAGGCTCTGCTTCAATTCGTTGTCGGGGAGATTTTCGAGAGTATTGACGGCGGCCACCCGAATGACGGGGTCTGAATCAGAAGCCCGCGCGCGAGCCTCGGCAAAGCTAGCCGGGCCAAGAAACCTTCTAAGCGCGAGCAAGGCCCCGGATCGAGTGAAGGAAGGTGATTCGAGATCACGAACAGTGTCCAAAAGAAGTTTCTCCGCCTCGGGTTTTCGATTGCGAAAAGCATGAAACGCCTCGGGGTGACGGACTTCCCTAGGACGATTAGGCCCCTTGAACTCTTCCACTTTTGCCGCAGCCCATGCGGCATCCTTATCTTCGTGGCATTGATTGCAGGCGTTGGGCGTGCCATACTTTACACTGAGGTCTGGACGCGGAATGCGTATACTGTGGTCGCGACGAGGATCCACCACCATGTAGGTCTTTTCCGGCATATGGCATTCCACGCATTGAGCTCCTTTGGTTCCCATCGGATGAAAATGGTGAGCAGGTGAGTCGTAAAGGGTGAGGTTGTCTGGCTTCGGCGAATGGCAGCGCATGCAAAGTTGATTGCCTTTGGCATAAGTGCGAGCAGTGTGCGGGTCGTGGCAATCCGCACACTTCACGCCCTTGTGGAACATCTTGCTTTGAATGAAGGATCCGAACACATAGACCTCGTCGTCGATTTGCCCGTCCACGTGATAAGTGGGAGCACTCATATCGGGAGCCCACGGTTGGGCTACCTCGGGAAGAAAATGATCCAGGAATTTGGAACCAACATGATGCCCGGGATGTACGAAACCACGACGAGCATGGCACTTTGCACAGGACTCGATCTGAGCCTTGTTTGAACTGTTTACGTCCGCAAGTCCATGGTGAGGCATGCCTTGCCAACCATTGTTTGCTTTGGCCATTTCAACATGCTTCCGACCAGGTCCATGACAAGCTTCACAGGCAACCGTCATCTCAGAATAGGAAGTCGAGAACTTTTGAGTTTTGGGATCGAACTCCTTGCGAAGGTTAGTCGAGTGGCAATTGGCGCACATGTGGTCCCAGTTCTGCATGGAACGAGTCCAAAAGAGTGGATCACTGGGCTTAATATGTTCGTCGGGATAAATGTGGTACCATCTTTTTCCTTCGATGTCCCAGCAAGTGGGCAGGACCTGCATCCGACCATCGGGAAATTGTACAAGGTATTGCTGCAAAGGTTCCCAACCAAAAGTGTGCTTCACTTGAAAAACTTCCATTTCCCCGAGCTCGTTTTCCGTCTCAACCATATACTTGTCATCTTCCCGGAAAAAACGAGAGACGACACCGTAACGCTCGAAGGTAGTGTTGTTGAAGTCGCCACGGACGGTTTCAGGCGTAGGCAACTCCATGGCATGAAAGTGATGAGACCCTTTCCATTTTTCGTGTTGCTCCGCGTGACATTGAACGCAAGTCGCAACTCCCACGTATTCGTCGAGACGAGGGTCCCCAATCGAGTTACTGGATTGGTTCGTGGAATGTGAGTCCGATCCGTCGCCACAGGAGGAAAGCAACCACAGTGCCCCTAGGAGCACTAGCCCGAAAGTCAATAACGCAAATCGATTTCTTACAGAAGTCACAGGAATCAACATCATGGAGATTTTCACGAAATTTGCAATCCGTGCCTTTAGGTGAAATCTTTCAATCGATTGAATTAAAGACCATGGCAGTAATTTTATTCAATAAAGTTCACATTCAATAGCTTTCCTGATCTTGCGTTTAAGATTTTAAAAGACTCTTCATTTGTCGCAAATAAAGGTTATAAAAACGCAAAAAGGCGTCTGTTTTGTGTCGTAGGGAGAAACTAAGCGTGTTTTTATTAGAAAACACTTGATAAAGCTTAGGGAGAAAACTTAAGTAACCTAATAAGCAATATTAATTAGCGTAAATTAAGTATTTCAAGGAAATATTTCACCATGAGTGCGATTCACATTTCTAAAGACGGCCAGCAATTCGGACCTTATTCAGTCGAGCAAATAAACGATATGCTCGCACAACAACAAGCGGCGCTTACGGATGACGCATGGATGGAGGGCATGCAAGGCTGGGAACCCCTGCAATCTAGGGTTTTCTTTAATCTTGGAATCGGACAAAGCTCAGCAAGTACTGCATCGCCAGCAGCAAAACAAGCGAACCAGACCCCGATACAACATTCCGGGGCACCTGCTCAGGCAGCAGTCCCAACAGGTGGAGGAAGTTTTACCATCGGAGACTCCTTGTCCCAAGGTTTTGCCTTCTTCAAGGCGAATGCAGGGGCGAACATCTTGTTCGTAATCATTAGCGTAGTCGTGGGAGCAATTCCTTTGGTCGGAGGACTCCTCATACCTTTAATCTCAATCAATTTCATGACTAGCGTTAAGAATTATCGAAACAATGGCACCCCTCTCGACGTGGGCCAACTTTTCGACTTCTCCCATGCCGTCGACAAAATCGTCGGTCCATTGGTCGTGGGAATTTTAATCATGCTCGGAATGATCTTTCTAATTGTGCCCGGGATCATTCTCGGTCTAATGTGGGCGTTCCTATATTGCGTACTGGCGGATCGACCGGGAACATCGTTCACCGAAGCGATGAAAATTTCGGCGGCGGTGACGAAGGGGAATCGTTTATCGATTTTCCTATTTGGAATCGTTTGCATTTTGTTGGTATTCGTCAGCGCCCTTCCTCTTGGATTGGGTCTACTCGTTACGATTCCCATGATACAAGCAGC
>JABHOU010000257.1 GCA_018695085.1 Opitutia bacterium
ATAGGCCCCCGTCTTGTCGTCAAAGGCGCGAGCTACGGCTAAGGATCCATGCAGGGGCTCAAAAGCATGATCGTATATTGCAGGGTCGCCGATTCTAACTCTGGAAAGAGCCTCCTTCTTGTCCTTTGCTCCAATGTCGATCCACATCTGGTGTAGTTCGGGCACTTTTCGTCGATCCGATGCACTCATGAGGTGAATAGCCCGCTTGCCGGTAACTCCCTTGACCTCTCCCTTTTTCGTTAAAATGGATACTCGCCGACCGGAGATCATGGTGCGATCGTGTCCGCCGATCACGTCGAAATAAAGGAACCCCTTGTCGTCAATGTGTATTATGATAAGGCCTAACTCATCTATGTGACCTGCCAACATTAGGGTCGGAGAACCGTTCAAACCCAACGTGGCATGACAACTGCCAAGGGCATCAACTTCGTAGGCATTGGCTTTGGGCTTAACATGCTTGGCTACAACGGCTCGAGCCTCATCCTCGAAGCCGGATGGCGAACGAGCTTCAAGAAGATCTACGAGAAAGGCAGGTGGTTTGGGTGAAACTGTTTTTTTTGGCATATATGTGAATAGTCTAAGATTCTAATCAAAACATCGGAATACGAAGAATTCGAGAGAATAACCAGCTGAAAGCTAATTTAGATCGTTTTGACGTGGCATCTTATCGGGAAAACCGTTTTCCTGATAATCTATGACCATCTATCCCGCCATCGATCTCAAGGCAGGTCGGTGCGTTCGCCTCTTGCAAGGACGCGCCGACGCCGAGACAGTATATCACGACGACCCCATCATTCCTGCCCAATCGTGGAAAGAGGCAGGAACGGATTGGTTGCACCTAGTCGATCTGGATGGTGCGTTCGAAGGTTCTTCCTTCAATCTGGAGGCAGTTCGTAGAATTATTGCCTTGGGTGGTTTGCGAGTTCAGCTCGGTGGAGGCTTGCGTAATGAAGAAGCGGTCTCGAATGTGCTCGAAGCGGGAGTGGAGCGAGCCATCATTGGGACCAGAGCATGCGCCGAACCCGACTGGACGAAAAAACTTATCGAGCGATTTGGCCCAGAACGCATTGCTGTTGGCATTGATGCCCGCGGCGGCAAGGTCGCGACCAAGGGTTGGGTTGAAACCACTGATACCACCGCTCTCGACCTTGCCCGAAAGATGAGCGAACTCGGCGTTCGCTGGATCATTCATACCGACGTCGCGACCGACGGCGCCATGAAGGGACCCAATTTAGAGGCTCAACGAGAGATGGCCGTTGCGATTCCGGACTGCAAGCTCATAGCTTCGGGAGGCGTGACCAACAGTCAAGATCTCGCAGACCTAAATGCACTCACTGCGAACCACCCCAATATTGAAGGTGTAATCGTGGGAAAATCTTTATACGAAGGAACCATTGATTTAAGAACTGCCCTCGAAACCCATCAATAGAATATTCTTTACGTCAAAATTAAATATTTCAATATAGGTTTTCTCGGAGCACGCAAATATGGCTTGCAAACACAATCACTCCCGATTTGATTCCTTATCCCTTCTCCCGCAAAACCTAAATACGCTATGACTAAAATCTCCTTTGACCTCGATTTCAACAAGGATTCGGAAACCCTCTTGAAAGAAATTCAAGATCAGGCAAAAGCCGAAGTAGAAAAACGAGAAGGCAAGGAACGAGCCAAAGCCTACCTCTCCAATCTCCACGAAACGGTTAACGACAAGATAGGAACGACTTACGGCAGTGTCACTGAGTTGATTCGTGCCCTTGCCGAACATTCAAGTCCCGCCATGCGTGTACGCATCAGTGGTTCAACCGCTGGCGGGCGTCGCAAGACAGTGTCAATGAACCAAGGCTTGTATGAGCAAATCAAGGAAGCTCTTGCCAAGCCATCTCCCAACAAGGCCGCCATCGCTCGGGAGACAAATGTTAGCGTAGTGCAAGTTCGAAAAGTCGCAGAAGGCGGTTACGATGAAAAATTTGGAGGCTCTTCCGTAGAAAGTATTGCTTCTGAATCTAAACCCGTCGAACTCCCTTCAAGCGACTTGCCGTCTCCCGAATCTGATGTGAAAACTGCCGCATCCTTGCCCGAATCGCCGGAAATGGATTTGCCCCCTACAGTTGATGCTCCTGAACCGGGAAGTGATCCTGTCGTTGAGGAATTACCCGAAGAATCGCCGGATGCGAAAGAGCAAGATTCGTCAACGCCGGACGCTACCGACAGCATTTTACCTAGTCTCCCCCCTCCGCCGGGCTTCAACGACGAGGATGATGGAGAGTCCGAAAATCACGAAGAAGAAAGTGCTCCTTCAATCCCTCCACCTCCACCTCCATCTTTCGATGATGAGGAAGCTGAAGAAGCCCCCTCCCCCGTCGACTCAAGTCCTGAGAGCACAGATGAATGGGAGAGTAACGCCGAAACTCTCCTTCCCCCTGCCTCCTTCGACGAATCCTCCCAGGAAGACGCCCCGCCCTCCTTGCCGCCATCTCTCCCTCCAGTTGAGGACTCCTTCGCCGGCGAAGATGAAGGATCGGACATACCGACATCTTCTCCCCCTGCTCCACCGGTCCCTGCATTCGATTCAGATGAGCCTGAAGAAGCGAGCGAGGTTGAGGATGCCCCGCTTCCCCCGCCTGGCTTGCCTCCGGTCTCTGGAGATCTTCCGAGCGCCCCGGAGCCACCTGCTCCGCCACCATCTTTGGGAGGCGAACCTGATCCTCTCCCAACGCCACCACCCTCGGCATCTGTTCCGGCGATAAAACCCGAAGGAGATGGCTCAGCAGCAAGTTCTCCGCTTGGCAAGAAACTAGGATTGAAGATAGGTGGTCCATCAAAAAAACCATCCTTGAAACTTGGAGGGAAAGCAGGCAAAGGAGGGAAACCGACCTTGAGCATTACGCGTCCTCCGATGGCACCGAAATCATTGCCTCCGGCTCCGGACGCCTAAGCTTTCTCAACACTTCACTTTTGCTCTGGACGCAAATCCCAGAGCGTATATGTTAAACTTTTCTTCGAGTGGGGCCGTAGCTCAGTTGGAAGAGCGCCTGCATGGCATGCAGGAGGTCGTCGGTTCGAGCCCGATCGGCTCCACCATCTCCCCGTTTTGACCAGCAAGTATTGGACGAATGTTGCGGGGAGACCATACTGTTGACTTCGATTTAACTCCCTTGAAGGCTTTATCTTCCTTTCTTTTCCTCATTTCCGTAATATTGTTCCAATCCTGCGGAGAGAAAGAATTGCATGATAGAATTGAAGAGGCGGTTGATGAAGCCGACCTGCTTGACAGTGCAGAGACCAATCGGTCTCGATTCAATGGAATCGTAAAAAGTTCCGACGGGAGACATTTATACGAAGTCCAAAACGGCAAGGCTGAGGGTTCCACTGTCGGGTTGGACGAGCAAAACCGAAAGGTTTTCGAAGGAGAAATGCAAGAGGGGCGTGCAGAAGGTTTCTGGACAACCTTTTACGATGACGGCTCGCCACGCTGGCGAGGACAAAAAAAAGATGGCAAAAACAACGGACCTTTCACCATGTGGTATCCGGACGGGAACAAGAAAATGACTGGAGTTTTTCTTAACGGCAAAAAGGATGGTTTATCGACTATCTGGCATCCAGATGGAGTCAAGTGGAGAGAGCAGCGACACGAAAACGGCATTCCCGCCGGAACTTGGCGCAGTTGGAACCCTCATGGTTTACTGATTGAGGAAGTCTACTACGTCGATGGTTTGCCGATGCCCCAAAGCTCACAAAATGAGAAATAGGTAAATTCATCACTCATTTAGCATTGATCAATTCGAATCCCAGTGCCTAATTCATCCATTTCATGGACCCTAAGATTTTTGTTACCGGAATCGGATTCATTACCAGCATTGGCAATGATCGCTCCGCTGTTGCTGGCAGCTTGCTTAAGCTAACCTCCGGGATAGAGAAACACCCCGAGCTTCAAGTTGAATCTTCGCCCGTAAAAGTGGCGGGAACGGTCAAGGGTTTCGACCTAGAGTCGCCAGACTCAGAGGATTGGACCTACCCTGCCGCATATAAAGTCCCTCGCACGGTCATACGAAGTTTTTCTCCTCATGTGCTTTACGCTTGGTGCGCCGTGCGGCAAGCGATTGAAGATGCCGGACTAACCGAAGGCGATCTCTCGAATCCTGACTCTGGTCTATACACGGCTTCAGGTGGTTCGATGAGAAGTATTCACAAGCACTTTCAAAAGATGGATGACTATGGCGTGATGGCCTGCAATCCACTCGCTATCATAGCATCAATTGCGGGCACGCTCAGCTTTAATCTTGTGGCGGCACTCGGCATTCGGGGTTCCTCTACGGGTTTGGTCTCCGCCTGTGCTTCCTCAGGCCATGCCCTTGGCACCGCACTGGACGAGATTCGGCTCGGACGCCAGAAACGGATGCTTGTAGTAGGAGCGGAAGACTGCAATTTCGAAAGCATCGTCCCTTTCACCGGAATGAGAGCCCTTTCACTTGATCGAGACCCAACCCGAGCATCACGACCTTTCGACAAGACCCGCAATGGTTTCGTCGGTACAGGAGGATCCGTCTGCTTAGTTCTTGAAACGGAGGAAGAAGCAAGTCTAAGAGGAGTGACTCCCTACGCTGAGTTTATTGGTTGGGGGCAAGCTTCCGATGGACACAACGTAGCGATATCACATCCGGAAGGTAGAGGACTGGAAGATGCCATGAAAAAAGCGCTTTGCGACTCAGTGCTAGAGCCATCTGACATTAACTATGTAAACGCCCATGCTCCATCCACCCAGATCGGAGATGCCTCTGAACTGTGCGCTATCAAGAAAGTCTTTCCTGAACCTCAAAGCATTTCTTTCTCCAGCACCAAGGCTCTTACCGGTCATGGACTTTCCCTCTCAAGCATTATGGAAGCAGGCTTTTGCTGCCTCGCCTTAAAGGACGGATTTCTCCCGGGTTCGGCAAACGTGGAGGAGCCCGACGATGCAATTGGTCACTTGGATTTGCTTCGCGAAACAATCGATCGCCAAGCCGAACGAATTCTCAGCAACAGCAGTGGCTTTGGGGGAGCCAACGTTTCCCTGGTTTTCGGCAGAACCTAATGCTTCTAAAGCTCAAATAGCGATGCTCGTTCCCCATGAAGATCTGGAACGGTTGATTTCTAGCCGTCGAACCTCAAAGCCATCATGGTTCAACGATCAAGAACCTGATCATGCTACTGTTCGCAATGCCATAGACGTTGCTCGTAAAGCACCTAATCACCACCGAACGGAACCTGCTCGTTTCTACCTTCTGGACAAATCTCGCATCCGGGAAGTCGGTCGTCTTTTTGGTGAAATCGTCGCTGGGGATTCTCCTGACGAATTTCTCAGTGAACGAGCCGTTAAAAAAACCGAGGAGTGGGGTTCTTCGCCGGGATTGATCGTAGTCACCTGCTTTACCGACCACTCTTCAGCACTCGTTGCCAGCAAACCTGCAGTCATTGAAGAAGACTATTCGACCTGCGCCTGCATTTGCCAAAACCTGCTTTTGCTCCTTCACAACCTCGACATCGCGACAAAATGGAGCACTGGCCCCGTGTGGAAGCATCCGGACTTCCGTAAAGTGGTCGGCATACCCAATGCCCCCCCCGACGAACGAGTGATCGCATTAATCTTTTACGGACATACTGAAAAAATAGCTCCTTCGCCAACCTACTCACCTCTTGAGGAGAAACTCTCCGACCACCCGAATCCTTCATGACCCTGTAATCTTACTTTTTGTATTATTCCGTTTTTCGCTTTCACCTATGACCCTAGGTCTGTAAATTTACCATCACATATGAAAATTTTGTGCCATTACTTCATTTACGCCCTTTCATTTTCGACATCAGGAATCATTTTCGGCAAGGTGGATTTCACTCGTGACGTGCGACCCATTTTGTCGGAAGCCTGCTTTCAATGCCATGGTCCGGATAAAAAGACCCGCAAAGCAAAGCTGCGACTCGACGTCCCCGAAGGTCCCCTGGTCGATTTGGGCGGTTATCAGGCTATCGTGCCGGGGAAACCAAACGAGAGCGAACTAATCGCTCGCATCATCACGGAGGACGAGGACGACCATATGCCGCCAAAGGAAAGCGGCAAGAAACTGTCTGCTGATCAGGTTGAAATCTTGAAGCAATGGATAGCGGAGGGCGGTGAGTATGAAAAACATTGGGCTTATCGTCCCGTAAGCAAGCCAAAGCTTCCTGCAATACAAAAGAAAGATTCATTCCTTCGCAATGAAGTGGATCAACTGTTGCTCGACCAAATAAACAAGGCAGGCTTCAAACCCTCTTCCGAAGCGGTGAAGGCAACGCTTCTGCGACGGCTCTACCTTGACCTCCTTGGCGTCCCACCAACCCCCGAGGAAGCTGATGCGTTTCTCAAGGATTCCTCCAGTCAAGCCTACGAAAAGCTTGTTGATCGCCTCATGAATGACCCTCGCTACGGTGAGCGAATGGCCGTGCATTGGCTAGATCTTGTGCGCTTTGCCGACACGGCAGGATATCACAGCGATAACTTTATGGAGGTCTCCTCGTACCGCGACTACGTGATAGGCGCCTTCAACCAAAACCTGCCCTACGATCAGTTCGTGATCGAGAACATTGCCGGCGACCTTATTCCGGAGGCAACTCCCATGCAGAAGGTTGCCTCCGGCTATAACCGACTCCTGCAGACTACTGAGGAAGGCGGAGCTCAAGCGGACGAATACGTCACCATTTATCAGGCGGACCGCGTTCGAAACTTCGGCAACGTCTGGCTAGCCGCCACCACTGGCTGCGCTCAGTGTCATGACCACAAATACGACCCGATCACCACCAAGGATTTTTATTCCCTCGCGGCCTTCTTCGCTGACATCAAGGAAAAGGTCCTTGGTCGAAGGGCTCCAAACTTCAAACTTCCATCCGCCACGGCAAGCAAGTGGCTGGCGCCGGTGCAAAAAGACAACGAGGAGCTTGTCGCAATCAAGAAGCAACAGGAAGCCTTGGATAAGGAATTGTTTTTGAAAGCCTCGAAACTTTCCTACGAAGAACCAAAACTGGACAAGAAGCCGAAACCCGTCGAAAAGGTATGGATTGAAGACGCTGTTCCAGCCGGAGCGAGAGCCCAGGGAGATACTCCATGGAAGTTCGTCAGCAAGCCTGAACCCGTTTTCAGTGGGCAAAAATCCAGTGTTCGGGAGGCTAAAGGAAAGAAACAGCATTTTTTTGATGGAGCCAAACCCACTCTTGATTTGGGAAAAGGTTCCAAGCTTTTCACCTACGTATTTCTCGACACCCTAAACCCTCCGAAGCAAATCATGCTTCAATTCAATGACGGAAATTGGGAACACCGCGCATATTGGGGC
>JABHOU010000072.1 GCA_018695085.1 Opitutia bacterium
AGAAAGGCGAATCCGAAGTTGCGACTCGTTCTTCTTGACCCATTTGTTTTGCGGTCGGGGCGCCTCAAGAACGATGATGCTTGGAAGTATATGAGAGGAGAAGTGGACAAACTTTGTGGCATCGTTTCCCAGTTGGCCAACGATTACAAAGCCGTCCATCTCAGGACACAGGAGGTTTTTGATGCCGCCGCCAAGTCAGTTTCTCCCGAGCAATGGATATGGGATGGCGTTCATCCCCTTCCGCAAGGTCACGAACTTATTGCCCGCAATTGGTTGCAGCAAGTCAGCGCTTAAGGAATTGGATTGAAGAATGAAAACTCACTCGATTTTACTCGCTCTAGCAGTTTTTTTCTTGTGGTCGACTGCTTCTACGGCAGAGCCCACTCATAAAGACATTCGTTACAGCAAGCAATATGCTCGGAGCGTTCTCGACCTCTGGACGGTAGATTCCGAAAAACTTGCGCCGCTGGTGGTCTACTTTCATGGGGGTGGATTCAAGGTGGGAGACAAAGCGGGTTTCGGTCGTAGCCAAATGCTAAGGAAATATCATTCCAAGGGTGTAGCTTTCGCTAGCGTGAATTACCCGTTTCTCGTTAACACCAACAAGGATTACTTTAAGATCATGAATCATTGCGCCGAGGCTGTAAGATTTCTTCAGGCTAACGCCAAGAAGTACAACTTCGATAAAACTCGAATTTCTGTTTCTGGAGGATCTGCGGGTGCTTTGATCAGTTGCCACATCGGACATGGTCACGATCTTGGGATTCGTTCCGTTTTCTCAATCCAACAACCGATGGGCACTCCACTGTTGACTTATCCCAAACTGAGGAAGGGCGGTCCTGCGATCATTCTTTATAATCATTCCGGACCCAACGATAAAGTGCATCATCCCGATAACGCAACCCTCGTGCACAAAAGGTGTAAGGAGCTTGATGTGGTTAGTGCCCTTTATGGCTCCAGGCAATCCGATTTGCCGGAACTGCCCTCAGGTCTGAAGCTACATGACGTCGCTATGAAATTCTTCTTCCAGTCATGGGAATTACCCTTTCCTCGTTGATAGAAAAATTTCTCTTCGTCAGCATGATTGAAATTCCCTGAGACCTTTTACTTAATTTAAACTCTTTTTTCACAGAAGGAAAAGCAAATGTCAGATGTTGATATAAAGCCGATTGGTTCGCGTGTTTCAAAATGGGGGGAGGGACCCATTTATTGGAAAGATCGCTTGATCTACGTAGACATTGAAGGCCATGCCTTGATTCGTCTGAACCCGGAGAACGGGAATGAGGAAACTTGGGATATAGGTGAGCGTATCGGTACCGTCGTTCCTATGCAGGGAGGCAATTTCCTTTGCGCCGGGGATTCCGGAATCTATTCCTTTGATCCCGAAACTGGCTGGAAGCAGAGTTTGGCTGATCCTGAGGCGGACAAGCGCCCTAACAACCGATTCAATGATGGTAAGTGCGATCCGTCGGGAAGGTTTTGGGCAGGTACGATCAGCACGGTAAAGAAGACGGGTGATGCAAATCTCTACATGTTCGACTTGGAAGGAAACTTGAGCCTGAAGGTGCCGGGTGTCACTAATTCCAATGGGATATGCTGGAATGCAGATGCAACCGCAATGTACTATATAGATACCCCGACGAAGAAGATCGTGTCCTATTCCTTTGACAATGAATCGGGACAACTCGGGGCATCATCCTTGGTTACTGATACGGAAGAGAGGGGGTTCGAAAGTTCTCCTGATGGTATGACTATTGATTCCGCAGGTAATTTGTGGGTCGCCTTCTGCCATGGAGGATGCGTGGTTTGTTTCGATCCGTCCTCCGGCGAACAAATTCGCAAGGTGGACTTACCCTGCCTGGAAACCACTGCCTGCGCCTTTGGCGGACCGAACCTCGATCGACTTTTCGTGACTACCGGATTGCATAAGACTTTGGAGGAACCGGATGCCGGTTATATTTTTGCTATAGACGGTCTCGGCGTTCAGGGCATGCCCGCATTCAGTTTTCTGGGTTAATGAGTTTGCTAAAGGTTTTTTCTGAGTAATCTCGGAAATAAAGAAATCTTTCAATTCCAACAGTCTGTCGATTTGAGCATTTGGCAGAAATTGCATAAAAATAGGCTTTATTCTCCAAGCATCAAATGTGTAAATATGTTAGTCTTTTTTTAATGTCTCCCAACCATTTGATTATCATGCCCATTGTTCACTTGCACAATCATAGGGCTGATTCTCACCCTCCTCGAAATTATCTCTCTTCCTTCAAACTTAAACGATTGTTCGGTCAACTTGCGACATTAGTCTGTTAACTAACGTAAAATGAGATTTCCGTTCATATTGTCTTTGGCTTGCCTGTCGTTCGGTCCTTTTCTCGTTCGGGCTGATCCGCAATTGGATGCAATAGTCTCGGCCCTTCAAGGCATTGATGAACCCAGTGTCCAAACGAGCTTCCTTAAGGGAATGCTCGCTGGATTGGCTGGTCAGAGGGACGTCGATCCGCCCAAGGGGTGGGTCGACCTGAAGTCTAAACTGGAAAATCAGGGGAATGTGGAAGTCATGGGTCTGGTCGGTCAGATCGGACAGGTGTTCGGGGACGAATCGGCAAGCGATTCGGCCCTCGCTACCCTGATGCATGAAAAGGCCCCACTCGATGAACGAAAGCTCGCCTTGGCTGGATTGGTTTCCCAAAAAAACCCAAAACTTCCACCCAAGCTGGCTCTTCTTTTGGACCAACCGATCGGAGTCGAAGCCATTCGGGCCTATTCCGCATTCGACTTCAAGGCGGTTCCTCGAATTCTTCTTTCGAGGTACCCGAAACTTGGTTCCGAACAAAAGAGCGTCGTCATCGAAT
>JABHOU010000560.1 GCA_018695085.1 Opitutia bacterium
AAGCGCGACGAACTTTGGAAACAGGCTCAAACCAACGGGCAAGCCCGCGTAAAAATCGGCATCGTACTAGGAAGAATCGCCGAAAAGGAAGAAGTGAAGGTCTCCAATGAAGATTTGGCGCAAGCAGCCACCCGCGAAGCCATGTCGCGCCGCGTTGACCCACAAGCCTATGTCAAGGAACTGACTGCCGACCGAGCCCGCTTGTCTCGACTCCAGAGAGACGTCTTGCACGACAAGACAATCGACTTGATTGCCGGAAAATGCACGGAGAAGGTTTGCGAAATAGAGGGCGATCACAAACATTGAGACTCGCACTTCCTCTGAACTTAATTTAACTATACTATATATTATGGGAGCGTACTTACCTCTTCCTCACGTCTATGAACGCGAAGGTCGCCAAGAGCGAGCTTGGGACATCTACAGTCGCCTGCTTCGGGATCGGATCGTTTTCATAGGAACACCTATTGACGACTTTGTGGCGAACTCGATAATCGCACAGCTTCTCTTCCTGCAGATGGAAGACCCGAAAAAGGACGTCCATATCTATATCAATTCCCCGGGCGGAAGCGTTTCGGACGGCATGGCCATTTACGATACTTTGAACTTTATGCAATGCGACATCGTCACCTACTGCCTCGGCATGGCTGCGAGCATGAGCACGGTCTTACTGTCGGCGGGAACCAAGGGCAAGCGTTTCGCCCTCCCCAATAGTCGCATCATGATCCACCAACCAAGCGGTGGAGCCGGTGGCCAAACCTCCGACATTTCCATTGCGGCTAAGGAAATTTTGCGATGGCGCAAAACGATCAACGACATTCTCGCCAAGCACAGCGACAAAACCGCCGAGGAAGTGGAGCAGGATTCCGACAGGGATTATTATATGACTGCGGATGAGGCCAAGGAGTACGGCTTGGTCGATGAAGTAATCACCTCCAGACCTTCCGAGTAAGCCCACACTCGCCATGGCTCGTCCCACGAAAATCAACTTCTGCTCTTTCTGCGGCAAGCCGCAGGGGGAAGTTCGAAAAATGATTGCGGGACCTGCAAGCGTATTCATTTGCGATTCCTGCGTTAGAGTCTGCAAGACGATCATTGATCGGGAACTTGGTGAAAAGGAAGAGGTCGACAAAGCTGCCGGCACCGACCCAAAGCCCGTCTTCAATCTTGTCAAGCCTACTGCCATCAAGAGCTTCTTGGACGAGCACGTCATAGGTCAGGAGCACGCAAAGAAGGTTCTTTCCGTAGCCGTTTACAATCACTACAAGCGACTCGCCATTGAAATGGGCGTGGGCGGAAAGGACTTGCCCAAGGTCGATCCCTTTGTCGACAGTGATTTGAGCGAAGTCGAGATTGAGAAAAGCAATGTATTGCTTCTCGGCCCGACTGGGAGTGGTAAAACCTATCTTGCCCGAACCTTGGCAAGGCTTCTCGACGTTCCCTTTGCCATCGCCGACGCCACTACGTTGACCGAGGCAGGTTATGTCGGTGACGACGTCGAAAACATAATTCTCCGTCTCCTCCAATCCGCGGATCAAGACGTTGGCAAGGCTCAGTGCGGAATCATTTATGTCGACGAAATCGACAAGATCGGTCGAAAAACGGACAATGTTTCAATCACTCGGGACGTTTCCGGGGAAGGCGTCCAGCAAGCCCTTCTCAAAATTCTCGAGGGTACGATTTGCAATGTCCCGCCCCAAGGTGGGCGAAAACATCCGAATCAGGAGTACATCCAGCTCGATACGTCAAATGTCTTGTTCATTTGCGGTGGAGCCTTCGTGGATCTCGATAAGATCATCGAAGACCGCACCGGCAATCGAACCGTGGGGTACTCCTCGGAAGGGCGCAAAAGCGAAAAGGAACTGTTGGCCGACGTCCGTCCGGAAGACCTTGTGAAATACGGACTGATCCCCGAGTTCATAGGTCGTCTTCCCGTAGTGTCCGTCCTTCACGAACTTTCTCGAAAAGATCTGGTAGAAATTCTTCAGGATACTAAAAACTCCCTTGTCAAACAGTACAGAAAACTGTTCTCGATGGAGGGTGCCGAATTGCGTTTCACAAAAGAGGCGGTCGTAGAAATCGCCAAACAGGCGATTGAACTTAAAACGGGCGCACGCGCGCTGAGGTCAATAATGGAAAACGCCATGCTTGACGTTATGTACGATCTTCCCGAAATGGACGAACCTATGGAGGTCGTCATCAATGCGGCTGTGTTACGAGGCAAGGCGAAGGCAAAAGTTAAGGCTATTCCCCAGAAAAAGCGTGACGCAGCGTAACCTTAACCCTTTACAACTCTCGTTCCCCCTTGGTGTTTCCGGAGAGGATTGATTTAGAAGATTCAGTCGAAACGAGAAGACGGTATTTCAAGAGAACTTCTCGCCCTTCTTAAGCGAACGGGCGAAGGCAACAAGAAGACGAACGACGTTTTCGAGGTCATTGAGATCAATTACTTCGCTCGGGGTGTGCATGTACCTTAGTGGGATGCCGATGATTCCAGTAGGCACCCCCGCACGTGCAACTTGAATGGCGCGGGCGTCCGTACCCGTGGGGCGAGGGTCCGCCTCGATCTGGACGGAGATCTTCGCTTCTAGTGCGCAATCGTAAAGACGCTCGAACACCGCAGGGTGCGCATTGGCTCCGCGAGTGAGAATGGGGCCTCCCCCGAGAGTGAATGCACCGTACTTGCGATGG
>JABHOU010000581.1 GCA_018695085.1 Opitutia bacterium
AGACAAGGCAAACGACCCCGAACCCGCGAGGCATCCAGTGCAGCGCCTGACTTTCAAAATACTGTGCGCTCTAGTCATCCTCACCGCCGGCTTCCTTTGTCTTGTGGCGGTCAACTCCGGCGCCCCCGAGGTGGCGACGGTGAAGATGGTGTTTGGACTCATCTTGTTGTGGATCGTTCTGGGTGGGGCACTGATGCATCACTTTCGTGACCGGGCGCGTGCATGCATCCGAAGCATCCCCCTTGATTGGCGGATCAAATTCGTGCTCTTCGCCACCGTCCTCGCCCTCATCGAGGAAGCAGTCGCCGTATCCATGACCAACCTCGCTCCGTTTTTCGGGGTAAAGGTGGGCGAGGCCTACGTCACGGCCTCCACCAACTACCTCGACGTCGTCCTGTTTCACAGCGTAGTGGTGTTCGTTCCTCTCTTCATTGCCTGGGCCCTCATCCTTTCGCGGTACGACTTCTCCCCATTTGCGGTTTTCCTGCTCTTCGGCATCATGGGCATCGTCTGCGAGACGACCATAAACCCGGCAGGCGCGATTACGGGCTTTGCCATGTGGATATTCATCTACGGGCTCATGGGCTATCTTCCGACCTACTGCATCCCCTCGGAGCGCGGCGCTCGGGAACCGCGTTGGTATCACCATCTCCTAGCCATCCCCGCCGTCTTCCTCATCGCCCTCCCTCTCCTGATACCGATCGTGTACCTGTTGGTGAACGTATTGCAGCATCCAACCGGACCGCATTTCTAGCATTTATGAACGGTAATACCCGCCCCTCCTGATCGGAAAACTTGACCGTGTCTGCTTCGAGAGCGATAGTGCAGGCATGAAAACCATAGACTTCAAGAGCCTCCTCATCGGATTCCTTCTCGCCACCACCCTCCTCCTCGCCATCGGCGCCACATCCGGCACCCAGAACGTCCGCATAGTCGGCATCGACAGCAACTTCTCCGACTGGGACCCCATCAAGGTCAAAGTTGAGAAGTAAAGCTTGGGAGACTAACCATTCGGGTATTCCGACACGCCGTGAGGCAGTAAGTTCACTGAACGATGTAAACGGAATATATCAGGCAAGCCTGCTTTCGAGCTCTTTCAACTTCCTCAGCTTCGTCCGAATGTTTTCTCGGTAACGACGATCCCGCGCTCGCGCCTTCGCTCGCTTCCGGTCTTCGCTCACTCGGGGGCGCCCCCGGCGCAAGCGCGCCACTTCCTCGGGCACAGTATAAACTCCGCGTTGACGAAAGGAAGCGGGAGCCAATACAAGCAAGGAGGCTCGGGCCTCATCTGCAAACCACGGCTCTTTCAGCACACGGTTCTTCCCCAAGACCCATGCGGGGCGTTCTACCCGAACACGGTCGGCGATCCACTCCGCATAAGCGGCCAAATAAGCATCCGCCACCTCCCCCTGTTCGAACTTCTTCGCCAGAATGGACGGTTCCTCGGAAATAGCCCTGACCAAGGCCGGCCGATTGCTCACGTCTCCACGTGTCAGAAAGTGAATCCAGTCGCGAAGCAAAAAGCCGAATTCCTCAAGGCTTTCGGATTGCTCGGCCACTTGCCGCATAGTTTGCGGTCTCTCCACTCTCAAGCTCATCCTTTGCTCTCCTCCTCGATTATCTGGTTCAGCAAAGCCCTGCCCGATTCGTTCGGTGCATCATCCGGATAGTATTTGTCGATATGTTTCTGGATATCCTTGATCGAGGATATTTCCAATTTCCGAATCAAAAAGCGAAGGTCCTCCTCGTCACCCTTGTACCCGGGCAAGGCTCTTCGGCAAGCCAAGGCCTTCATCGCCAAAAGGTACCCCGCAGTTGGCGCCGTCAGTCGCACTCCCGGCAAATCGATCGGCAATTCGCGAAGTGATTCCTTGGTCGCGAGAAATTGACGGACATCGTCATTCAGCCAGTCCTCGGGCAGCCCCTGCTCGGACGCCACCTGCTTGATTAGGGGGATAACCTTTTCGGTCGGGTGAAACACGGCATCGACGTCTCGAGTGATCGCTCGTCGATCAAAGGCAAGCATCATCGCGCATCCACCATACACGCAAAGGTCCAAGGCGATTTCGCGTTCCCCCGCCAATTCCCCCAGTCTCTTCAAGGCTGAGAGAACATCCTGTTTGGACAAACTTTTCATTTCAATATATCATCGCACGACGATTTATTAATCTCAAGGTAAATTCGCAAACTCCGACACCCAGAACGTCCGCATCGTCGGCATCGACAGCAACTTCGCCGACTGGGACCCCATCAAGGTCGAAGTCGGGAAATAAAGCCTCGCGTATGCTTTTTTCCGAAATTTCATTGGGGGTAAGAGAGCTCGACAAGAATTGAGTCGTTCCCGTTTCAATCGTAAATCACCTCCACGTTGCCTACCAATTCGTTAAGCCGCCGTTGAAGGCAACTGGCGGCCACTTCGCCTCCCTCCAGCTCTGCATAGAGAGAGTTGTTGCAGGGATGGGGCGCATCGTAGAAGGTGAGTTCGCCCACGGAGCCAGATAGAGGGTTGGGAGACAAATTGCCGATCTCCAATTTTTCCAGAAAATAGTAAGCGGAAGCCTCGGGACTGGAACTGCGCACCCAATCGTTTTCGACGTAGCTTTCATGAATGCCGTCTGACACCTCGTCCGAAAGATTCGCAGGTTCAAAATCCTTTTCGTCAAAATCGAAAAGATTTTTCCTCAAGCGCTTGAACTTTCTGGGAGGCGCAAGTTCGTATTCTTCGTAGATCCTTCGCCAGTCTTCCTCGGTACGGATTCCGTATCCCAAATTCGTCAGGTAGTCCTCCCAAGTAAGTCTTTCCGGTTCGCACTCCCATTGCCTGGAGCCCAGGCATAGCACTTGGCTGGACTTGTCGACGTAGAGCCGAGTACTCCGAGACTTCGGCAAGTCCTCCAACAAAGGTTTTCCATGGTTGTTCGCATAATCCTCGAAGCGGCGAAACAGATGCTCCGCAAAAAAGCAGGCTCCACCGCCCGTCGCGCCAAGAGTCAAAAATTGTCGACGCTTCATGATCGCTTCCTCCCCGTTCCCGAATTCCTCGGTTCCTTGCGCCCGCGGGAAACAGGTCGAGAAACACATCCGTCTTCAGGCAAATCATCAATCGCGCTACCCGTCATACCGGCGGACAGCAACATCACCGGGGTCAGTTGGGCCACGACGTCCAAGGCCTCGGAGGCGCGACTGTCGGACTTGCTTAAATGCCCGAGGGAGTTTGCTTTCTTTTCGTCGACGGAACTTCGAAAATAGTCGATGGGATTCCAATCCGTCTTCGAGAGCAAGACCCAGTGGTTGGGGCCTGCTTGCCTGTCGTACTCCTCCGGACCAAGTAGAGCCTTCAGCAAGTAGATCTTGTGCCCCCCGCCATGCATGAGCCAAAAGCATCGAAGGAAACCTTGCGGCGGGCTCATTCCAAGAATGGCCCGAAAAGCCCTATCCAGTACCAGTGAACCCTCCCTTCGCTCCCGACGAAACTTCACCAACGCAAAGTAGAAATCCGAATCGAACAACTCGTTCGGATAGCGCGTCCACCAGTCTCTGCTGCTTCCGCTTATGCCCCGGTCTCGCCATCTCCCGGCAAGTGCGGCAAAGATCGCGGCTTTGCTCTTTTCCTGACGTTCACACCTCTTGTCCTCAAACAGTCTTCGCCTCAGCTTGAACCATTTCCAATCGTTTTTTTCCAGTTGTAGTTTCATGCCCACCAACCTGCGGGACAAACGCCGGCGCTTCAATCCGGGTCAGCGTCATAAGTGTCATAATGCCCTTTACTACATAACCACCTAAACTCGAAATAAGTAATTCCAAAAACCAAGCTCATCACCTGGGAGTGCGACCACCTCATAGCCATCGGAGCCACCTCCGGCACCCAGAACGTCCGGAGCGTCGAGAACGGAATATCTCAGGCAAGCCTGCTTTCGAGTTCCTTTAACTTCCTCAGCTTCGCCACATAGATGGTCCTAGGCAGTTGCCTCTCGGGACATGCGCTCCAATGCGCTGCGACCCCTTTCAAGGATTTCCTCACACTTATAAGTCAGATCGAGTATAATTCGTGGGTTCTCGTGATAAAGGTGGTAGCCCGAACCCGACAAGGGACCACTCGTATTGATCGTGTCCGATTCCTCAAAATCGGCCAGTGAACACAGGGCTTGCGACGAAGACATGCACAGGGCCTCAATCACGGATGATACGAATTCGATGTGTTCCTTCTTCCTGAGCCGCCCGTAAAGTCGACCCTCCTCGTAACATCCCAGTTCGTCTTTAACGGATTCCAACTGAGACCACACCTTGTCGAAGTCCTCGAATTCATCGCAGTTAATTATTTCACCATCCCAATAGTCGGCAAGGTGCCAACCTCTGGGACCATCCTCTTCCTCGTCCCCCTCTTCCGGTCCAAACTCGTCGCTTTCGAGAAAATCGACAATTTCCTGCGCACCGGGAATATTCGCTAGTTCTGGGGGAAGAGTACTCTTACCTTTCCGGTTCGGATCCAGCCCTTGAGAGGATCTCAAGTACAGGGACAAGTCCCAATTCGTCCGATAGAGCAAGACCCAGTGGTTGGGGTCTGCTTGCCTAGCGTACTCCTCCAGGCCAAGTAGTGCCTTGAGCAAGTGGATCTTGAGTCCGCCCCCGTGAAGCAGCCAAAACCGCTGCGCGAAACCTTGTGGCGACACCAAGTCCAGGATCGTCCGGAATCCCAGGTACAACAGGTAGGAACTCACCTTCCCCTCTCGTTCCGCATCCACCAACCCCCTGTAAAACTCGAGGTCGAACAACTCGTTCGGGTAGTGCTTCCACCAGTCGGCGCTGCTTCCGCTAATCCCCCGATCCCGCCACCTGCCGGCAAGAGCGGCAAAGATCGTCGCCTTGCACTCCACTTTTGGGGCGCACCTTCCTTCCTTGTAAAGATGCGATCGTAGTTGGCACCATTTATCGTCTTTTGCTTCAATTTTTAGTTTCATGCCCACAAAACTGAGGCTCAACTATCCGGAACTCAATCCGG
>JABHOU010000531.1 GCA_018695085.1 Opitutia bacterium
CGGACTTGTGGTGAGAGAAACGTTCTCGTAGATGTTCTTTCCAAGCTTCTCCTGCTCTACGCATACGATCACGTACAGCACCTTTTTCCTTTTCGCTCATGCCGTTCCACTTGTCTCTCATCTTGGAAAAGATCGAGGAATGACCATGGGGGGAATGATCTTTTCGAGCTTCGGGTTTTCCGTGTTGGTCGCCGGGTTTGCCATGAGATTTCCCATGGTCACCGCTAGGTTTGCCGTGTGATTTGCCGTGGTGGTCGCCGGATTTCCCGTGTGAAGATCCGGCGTGATGAGCATCGCGTTTTTCGTGGTCGTCTCGATGATCACGTTCACCATGATCACGGTCGCCACCTCGGCTATGTCGTTCCTTGGCTTCTCGCATGCGTTTCGCCCAAGATTCTTTGATGCGTTCGCGAGCTTCGTCGCGTTCCTTGTCACTCATCTTGTTCCAGCGATCTCTCATCGAGGAAGAAGAGCTTTTTTGATGGGAAGAACCGGAGGAGTGTGCCTCAGTCTTGCCATGTTTATCATGCGAAGGACCTCGATGCTCTTCTGCCAGCGCACAATTGGCGAAGAATGCAAGGATGCTGACTACGAGGCATGAACCGCCGAGTTGTTTCAACAGATTGTCTATTTTCATATGGTATTTCGTATTATGGCTTACAAGCCTGTAGGTTTCTTTTTCTACTTCAACGATGTTTGGAGGAAAAAGTTTCATCTTTTTCGCGTGGCATGGCAAACTTTCTAGATTTTAAGAAGATCAATGACCAAACGTATCATGTTGCCCGTTGCCCCGGCTTTTGGACCATAGGGCTTCTCCTTTTCGCCCCAAGCCGAGCCAGCGATGTCGAAATGTACCCAAGGGGTGTCGTTTTCCACGAACTCCTTAAGGAAGGCGCCGCCTGCTATCGTGCCGGCGTTTCTTTCGTTGCCGAGGTTCTTTACGTCGGCCACCTTTGACTTCACTTCATCGCAATATTCATCCCAGAGTGGAAAGTCCCAGACTTTCTCACCCGTTCTGGCTGAGGATGCCTTGACCTTTTGAATTAACTCTTCGTCCGTTCCCATGATCCCCGTGGCATGATGACCGAGAGCGACCAAGACAGCCCCCGTAAGGGTTGCGAAATCCAAAGCGTATTCGAGGTCGTGCTTCTTGGTTACGTAACTTAGGGCATCGGCCAAGATCAGGCGCCCCTCGGCATCGGTGTTCAACACCTCGATCGTTTTGCCGTTATAAGCCTTTAGAATATCTCCGGGTTTGAAAGCTTTCGCTCCGAGCAGGTTTTCGGTCGAGGGGATGACGCCGATTATGTTCAAGGCCGGTTTCAGTTCGGCAACTGCCTGCATGACTCCGAGCACTACGGCGGATCCGCACATGTCGAATTTCATCTCATCCATTTTGCCCGAGGGCTTGATTGAGATGCCCCCACTGTCGAAGGTTAGGCCCTTGCCCACGAGGGCGATCGGTTTTTGGTTTTCGGGACCGCCCCTGTATTCAAGGGTGATGAACTTGGGTGGTTCATCACTTCCTTGGGCAACGGCGGCCAAGGCGCCCATTCCTTGTTCAACGATTTCCTGCCGGT
Organism: Opitutia bacterium; assembly: GCA_018695085.1. GTDB lineage: Bacteria > Verrucomicrobiota > Verrucomicrobiia > Opitutales > Seribacteraceae. The sequence goes on from JABHOU010000531.1 coordinate 1,581, forward strand.
CGAAGATGGTTATGTTCATGTCGCCTTTCGCTCCAATCCTCTGCGCCTCCTCAGCCAGTCGGGTGGGGGTGGCCACGTTTGCCGGATGATTCCCAAGATCCCGAGCAAGACAAACGCCGTTTGCTATGATTGCTCCCTTCGATAACTTGGTAACATCTCCTCCCAATACCGTGACGTCCTCCAAGTCGGGACCGTCTTCATCGCCGGTCCGATGTGAGTTGAAGCGATAACTGCCCAAGACGAGTCCTTCGGCCAAGGCTTGGCAATCCAGTTTCTCTGAACAAGTGCATAAACATTCCACGGCGAGTGAAGTCACCTTCATGGACAAGGCCGTTTTGGCAATGGATCCTCCCGCCTTGCGAATGGCTTCGGAGTCCAAATCCTCTTTTTTGCCTAAGCCCATTACTAGGATTATTCGGTCATCATCGTAAAAAGTTCTACTTTCGCCGGGTTTGCCCGTCAGGTCGTCCAAGCGGACGGCCTTTGAAATGACGCCAGCGAGATGCTCGTCGATCGTTTGTCCCAGTGGCGTAAGTTCTTGGTTCTGGAAGATTCCGACGGCTAGGAGTTGGGCCTTGGATTCAGACCAACTTTGTTCTGTGTTTTGTATTTGCGACAGGTATGACATGATGGTGTCGGACTTTGAAGTAAAGTACTCGAAGGGAAAGCGTAAAAGCACCTAAAATCCTAAGAGACTATATTTTCTTGCCTCGTCAAGTCGTCATTGAAGTGCATCAATACCGTCATGAGCACAGTTCATCTACTCTTCGTTTCCTTCTTGTTAATTGGAATGAATTCTCATGCCGGGGTTCGTTTGCCGAACTTGTTCGGGGAACATATGGTCTTGCAGGCGGGCAAGGAGGTTCCCGTTTGGGGTTGGGGAACTCCTCGCGAGGAAGTGACG
>JABHOU010000336.1 GCA_018695085.1 Opitutia bacterium
AACCTTAAACAGAGCCATGAACTTAAAAATAATCCCCCGACGTACTTTTTTTCGTGGAACTACCCTTGGTATCGGTGGCGCCTTTTTCGCACCCTTTCTTCGCCAACTCGAAGCGGAAACCGTATCATCGGTGGCAAAACCTGCGAGAATCCTCTTTTTCGTGCAGGGCAACGGCATGTATCCTGATCAAATTCAACCCCAGGGCATAGAACGCCCTTCCGAACCGATCCGGCTTGAAGACCGACGACTCGCAGGCCACAAGTTTGCCGAATCGGTGGCTCCGCTTGAGCCTTTCGCTGAACGCATGAGCTTTATCCACGGTCTGTCTGGTCGGGTGGCGCTGGGGAACCACGGATGCGGAATGGGGGCACTCGGCTGTTTCCCAAGCCCGAAGGACGCGTTTGCCGAAACGATCGACGCCGCTATGGCAAAAGCATTGCCCGGTATCTTTTTTCATACCGGACTGGGCGTTGAAACCCAGCCTGGAACGTCGATTATCTACAATGTTTCCGCCCGCAGCAAGGGTGTGCCACTGCCGACTCAATGCAGTCCGCTAGGTGCTCACAAATCTCTCTTCTCCATTAGTGGTGGCGCTTCGGAGCGCCAAAAATTCAACGCGAACACCCAACTGCTCGATTTTCTGGCCGACGACGTTAAAAGGATGCAAAAACGCCTCGACGCAACTGAAAGGGAAAAGCTGGATCATTACCTAAATGCTTTTCAATCGATGAGTGGTCGGCAGGGTGCATTGGTTCAATTACAGGAGCGCATCAGCATGTCCGCCCCTGAGATCAACGAGCGTTTCGGTGTCAATGCCTTTGCCTTTGAGCGGATGGAAGCCCAGTTCGATATAGCTGCGGGGGCATTTATTGCCGGTCTCACCAACGTGATTACTCTTTCTTCCGGTGCGGGCAGAAATCAAGTTGGCGTATCCTTCGACGGTTCCGAGCTTGATCTCGGGGCTGGTCCAATACCGGCTCACGAAGTTGGCCATCAGAAAACGATTCAGGAAACCCCTGCCGCCGAGTTACATGTCCGCACCCGCCGGCGTCATTGCGAAAAGCTGGCGACCTTTGTACGGAAGCTGGAATCGATACCCGAGGGCGATGGTAGTATGATGGACAATACCCTTATTGTTTATCTTTCTGATGCCGCGGATCAACATCACGCCAAGGCTTACGAATGGCCCATTATTGTAATCGGTGATCTGGGTGGTCGCCTAAAGACCGCAAACCGCTATTTGCGTTACCCTTGGCATGGGCGGAAAGGGCACCGCACGGTGGCAAACTTTTACAACACATTACTGCATTGCGTTGGAGATCGGCGGGAAAGGTTCGGGTTGCCGGATTTATCCCTGCAGGACCTTGACCAGGAAGGCCCTCTAGCGGAACTCTTGACATGAGCTTGCGTGTTCTTGCCCTTTCTTTCTTGGCCAGTTTTTTCTTGGTGGCAAGCTACGCGAATCATCGTGTCGCCCTGATTGTGGGAAACAGCGAATACGTTGGCCAAGATTTGATTCAAACCGTGAGAAACGATGCGTTGACGGTTTCCAAATTACTTAAGGACCGAGATTTCCTGGTCAAAAGCGCTCTGAATCAAAAGCGCGATGATCTGCGTATCGTTTTGAAGTCCTTTATCGAGTCGACCCCCATCAATGGTACGGCTCTGATTTATTTTGGCGGACATTCCATGACCGTAAAGGATAACAACGGCGTGGAACAGGCCCTCTTGCTCACGGTGGACGGAAATCGCAAAGCGATCCTCCTCGGTGATCTTATCGAACAGGTGGCAGAAAGTTCCGCCGCCAAAAGTACGATCCTACTAATCGACAGCGGGCAAGGCGTTCCGCCTGGATATGATAAGCGTCGCGGTCCTGTCGGGCTGAACAAACCGGATAACTTGCCCGAGGGCGTATCGCTTCATTTCGCGATGAATCCGAACACTTGGAGTGATCAGGGGGGGCTAATGGCCAAGAAGCTTGCCGAATCGAAAAACTCCCCATTGGAAGACTGGTTGAGA
>JABHOU010000584.1 GCA_018695085.1 Opitutia bacterium
AGTTGAGGGCAAGAGTGAGGTTCCATGCATCGTTGTGCTTCGTCTTGTCGATTGCTTCCTCGACTATGTTTTGAGCATATTCGGGGAGACCTGAAACGTCTCCAATGGTTCGTAGTCTCACTCCGTCCTTTACCATGTTGCGAATTTCCTTCTTCAGGAATTCTCTCAATAGTCGCATCAATCCGGTAACTTCGTCCGGTGGGCGATTCTGGTTTTCCACGCTAAAGGCGTACAAAGTTAAATAGGGGACGCCCGCTTCTTTGGCAGCATCCACTACTCGTCTCACGTTTTCGACTCCTTTGTGATGACCAAATAAGCGAGGCTTGCCTCGGTTGCGAGCCCATCTACCGTTGCCATCCATGATGATGGCTACGTGTTGAGGGACTTCACCTTGTGAATCTTCTTCGATGAGAGTCATGGCAATTGAAATACTATCACAACGCCTAATCACCTTATTGACAACGAGGAAAGCCTTTCCCAAATTATTCGTTATGAGCGAACCACTTCAAGAAAGCGAAATAGAGTCCCGATTGGTCAACCTCCAAGGTTGGCGTTACGAGGAAGACCATCTCAAAAAGTCTTTTGCTTTTAGCAACTTTCGGGATGCTATGGCCTTCATTGTTCGCCTTTCTTATGAGGCGGAGCAACAAGATCATCACCCCGAGATCTTCAATTGCTATAATCGGGTCGAGATCGCTCTCAACACCCATGACGCCGGCGGCAAGGTCACCGAAAAGGACTTTTCACTAGCCACCGCCATCGCTGCGGTGGTCTGAAGACCAAGAGTCTACTACTTTTTCTTGGGTTTCGGTCGTTTAGACCTACTAGCCGGGCGGGTGTCCTCAGGTACTTTGTAGAGTTCGCGAAGGCGATCCAGTTCCGTTTTGAGTTCCTTGGTAAGGGCAGCGTATTTCGGTTGTCCGTAGACGCTCTTTAATTCGTTGGGATCTTTTTCTAGGTCGTACATCTCCCATGCGTCCAAGTTGTAGAAGTAGATGAGCTTGTGCTTGTCGGTACGAACGCCGTAGTGTCGGCGTACGCTGTGAGCACCCGGGAACTCGTAATAATGGTAATAGAGGGACTTTCGCCAGTCAGACGGTTTTTTCCCTTTCAGGAGGGGTGCGAAAGACGCTCCCTGCATGTCCCCGGGGATCTTGACGCCACACAAGTCCAGAGCGGTTTCGGCATAATCGAGGTTTTGCACCAAGTCGTAGTTCTTGCTTCCGGGTTTGATGACCTTGGGCCAACGCACGAGCAGTGGAGTACGAAAGGATTCCTCGTACATCCAGCGCTTGTCGTACCAACCATGCTCGCCAAGGTACCAACCTTGGTCGGAGGAATAAATGATGACCGTGTTCTCGGCGAGTCCGCTTTTGTCGAGGTAGTCGAGGAGTCGCCCGACGTTTTCATCTACCGAATCGATGCACCGCAGGTAGTCCTTTACGTAGCGTTGGTATTTCCACTTGAAGAGGGCTTCGCCTTCCAGTTTCGCTTCTGTGAACGCCTTGTTCTTAGGCCCGTAAGCAGCGTCCCAATTTGCCTTTTGTTCGGGCGTGAGGTTTCCGGGAGTTCGAAGCTTTAGATCGTTCGACGAGAGATGGTTCCGGATCGTCATGGCCTGACTGGAGGCGGCGGATGATCGCGTCTTGTAATCATCACGAAGTGTTTCCGGTTCGGTGATTTCGACGCCGTCGTACTTGTTTAGGTACTTGGGGCCGGGTTGCCAATTGCGGTGCGGAGCCTTGTGCTGGCTCATTATGAAAAAGGGTTTGTCCTTGTCCCTTCCGTTTTTAAGCCATTCGAGAGTGATGTCGGTGATGACGTCCGTTGTATATCCGGTGATTTTCTTTACACCGTTGGCGGTGTTCATTCCGGGGTTGTAGTAGGGACCCTGTCCCTGCAGCACTTGCCAGAAGTCGAAACCGGTGGGGTCGCTTTTGAGGTGCCATTTTCCGATCATCGCGGTCTGGTATCCACCTTTTTGAAGCAGTTTCGGAAAGGTTTGCTGTCCTCCGTCGAAACGCATGCCATTGGTCAATTGACCATTTAGGTGACTGTGTTTGCCGGTAAGGATTACGGCACGGCTCGGGGCACAGATGGAATTGGTGACGAAGGCACGATGGAAGATCATTCCCTCGTTGGCTATGCGGTCGATATTCGGAGTCCTGTTCCTGTTGGATCCGTAGGCGGATATGGCCTGATAGGCGTGATCATCGGCAAAGAGAAACAATACGTTAGGTCTATCTTGCTTTTGGCCTTTAAGACCTTGTTGGCCCAATGCCGTTAAAAGTATGGGGAGAAAGTATGATGAAAATTTCATGTTGGTTGAGCGTGTAGTTGCTCGGTGTGAAAGCAATACGTAAATTGAAAGTTGGGCATTGAATAATCGTCATGCATGTTAAGAATGCACCTTTCGCAATGATTGATTTTTCCGACAAGAGTTATCGCTTTTTCGAGCCTAGGCCCAATCGGGTCGCGGAAGCTTTTCTTCGTTGGGTAAATCGCAAGTTTTATTTGAGAGGGGCTTCGCATCGTATCGAAAAGGTTGATGTCATAAATCCGGATGTGGTGAGGGACGCAAGAAAGCATGCGGGCAATCGTCTACTTTTTCTTCCCAATCATCCGACGCACAGTGATCCCCCAATCATGATTGAGGTTTTCCGGCAGCTTGGTGTGCCCATTTCTTTCATGGCGGCCTATGACATTTTCCTTCAGAGCAAACTGAACGC
>JABHOU010000585.1 GCA_018695085.1 Opitutia bacterium
CACCGGCAATGCTAACTACGCCTGGATTCTCCACATGCTCGCCAAGCTCTCCCAGAACGGTACCGCCGGGTTCGTCCTCGCCAACGGGGCCATGTCAACCAACACCAAAGGCGAAGGAGCCATCCGCCAAAAACTGGTGGAGAACGACCTCGTCGACTGCATGATCGCTCTCCCCGGCCAGCTCTTCTTCACCACCCAGATCCCCGTCTGTCTCTGGTTCCTATCCAAGAACAAACAAGGCGACCCCCAACGCGGCCACCGCAACCGGGAAAACCAGACCCTCTTTATCGACGCCCGCAAGATCGGGTCCATGATCAGCCGCACCCAAAAGGAACTCAGCCCCGAGGACATTTCCGGCATCGCCAAGACCTACCACGACTGGCGATCCGAATCTGGCGACACCTACGAAGACATTGCCGGCTACTGCAAGTCCGCCACCCTCGAGGAAATTCAGAAGCACGACTACGTGCTCACCCCCGGTCGCTACGTCGGAGCCGCCCCCATCGAGGACGATGGCATCCCCTTCGAGACCAAAATGACCGAGCTCAGCCAGACCCTCTACGCCCAGATGGAGGAATCCAACCAACTCGACTCCGTCATCCGCAAAAACTTGGAGGGTTTGGGGTATGGAGGGTGAGTGGCGAAAAGTTAAAGAACTAGTCCAAATCAAAGGTGGTAAAAGACTACCTAAAGGTTCATCTCTTCAGATTAAGAAGAATGATCACCCCTACATTAGAGTTCGTGATATGGAAGGTAGGTACTTACCCAAGAAAGGTCTTGAGTATGTACCAGATGAAATTTTCCCTAAAATAAAGAATTACATCGTAGAGGAAAACAACCTTCTTGTCTCAGTTGTAGGTACAGTAGGACTCATTTCTGTAGTTGATACTTTTTTTCATAATGCTTCTCAAACTGAGAATTGTACAAGGCTTGCTGGACTGGATAAACAGGATGCTCTGTTTCTTTATTACAGCCTCACAGCACCTAGCGGCCAAAGAGAAATTGAACTTCAAACTGTTGGAGCGGTTCAACCCAAGCTCCCAGTTTACGGCATTAAAAATATCAATGTAAGATGGCCTGAAAAATCACAAAGAATGGCGATTGCCCATGTCTTGGGATCGTTGGACGACAAGATCGAGTTGAATCGGCGGATGAACGAGACGCTGGAGGGGATGGCCCAGGCCTTGTTCAAGAGCTGGTTCGTGGACTTCGATCCGGTGATCGACAATGCCCTTGCCGCCGGCAATCCCATCCCCGAACCCCTTGCCCAACGGGCGGAAACCCGCCGCCAAGCACTAGCCAGCGGAACCGCCAACCGCGAGTCCGCCCAAACCTTCCCCGCCTCCTTCCGCTTCACCGAAGAACTCGGGTGGATCCCTGAGGGGTGGGAGATCGGCCAAATCTCAGAGTTATTTGAACTACATCGTGGATTCGACCTTTCAGCCAAAAAACGAACGTACGGTTTATTTCCTGTATATTCTGCAGGTGGCATTCATGGAATGCATAATGAATACAAAATGGATCCGCCTGGGATAATAACTGGAAGATCTGGGGTCATTGGTAATGTATATCTTAGCCTAACTCGGTATTGGCCTCTTAATACGACTTTATATGTTAGAAGTTTTCGAAAGTGTGGCCCCTTCTATGCTTTACATTTTTTAAGACGTTTAGACTTGAAAGTCTATAACTCGGGATCAGCAGTTCCATCTTTAAACCGAAACTACGTTCACGCTTCAGAAACTTTCATTCCATCCAATGAAGCGTTAGAAGCTTTCGAAGTTTTATTAGCAGACTTATACAAAAAGATTAAAGCAAATGACGAAGAGTCCAAACAACTCGCCAAGCTACGGGACGTGCTTCTGCCGAAGCTGATATCCGGGGAGCTGCGCATCCCGCAGGCGGAAAAGATGGTGGAGGAAGCGGTGGCATGAGGCGCTTGGCACACAGGATGGTGGAATCCAATCAACTCGACACCATCATTGAAGAAAAACTTCGAAAGAGCCCGGGCGGAAAACTGAAGGGGTATGGGCTAGTCATCTTACCAAAAGAAAAAAAGCCGACCCCCGCTACGCAGTGATCAGCCTATTCCCTAACAATCGATGAAAACATGTTCCAAAGCAAGTAGAACCCAATGAGTTTCAACGAGGCAGCCTTGGAAGAAGCGATCATCGAGATGCTCGGTGAGCAGGGTTATCCGCACCTGGTGGGCGAGCAAATCGAACGTTCCCCGCAAGAGGTGTTGATCAAGGAGGATTTGCGAAAGTTCCTGATCGCACGCTACGCGAAGGATGGAATCACCGAGGGGGAGATCGAGAAGATCATCAAGCAACTCGAAGCCTTTTCTTCGGCCGATCTTTACGAGAGCAACAAGCAGATCATGAAGATGGTCTCGGACGGGTTTCTGCTGAAGAGGGAGGATCGCAGCCAAAAGGATTTGTTCGTCGAGTTGATCGACTACTCGGGACTGACCGAGTTGCGCGAACCGGTGGAGGGCGAGGTCCTCACGGTGGGTGAGAGCGGTGGTTCGTACGGGTCAGGTGCAGGAAAAAATATTTTTAAGATGGTCAACCAGTTGGAGATCATCGGGCGGGAGCGGCGGATTCCGGACGGGATCCTCTACGTCAACGGGTTGCCCTTGGTGGTGTTTGAATTCAAGAGCGCGACTCGGGAAGAGGCGACAATCTTCCAGGCTTTCGAGCAACTAACCAAACGTTACAAACGAGATATTCCTGAACTTTTTAAATACAATGCGTTTTGTGTGATCAGTGATGGCGTGAACAGCAAAGTGGGCTCGTTCTTTGCTAAGTATGAATTTTTCTACGCTTGGCGCAAGACCGACGGGGCGGACTTGGTGGAGGCGGAGGGGATCGATTCACTCGACACCCTAGTGAAGGGTTTGTTCGACCGGACGCGTCTGGTGGACGTGATCCGCAACTTCGTCTATTTCCCGGATGTCTCGCGCTCGGAGCAAAAGATCCTTTGCCGGTATCCGCAGTACTACGCGACCAAGAAATTGTTCGAGAGCGTGCTGGCCCACAGAAAGCCGGTGGGGGATGGTAAGGGCGGCACTTATTTCGGGGCCACGGGGTGCGGGAAGAGTTTTACCATGCTTTTCCTCGCCCGCCTGCTGATGCGCAGCGTGGAGCTGGCCAGCCCGACGATCGTGCTGATCACGGACCGGACGGATTTGGATGACCAGTTGTCGGGCTTGTTCACCAACGGGAAGGGATACCTGGGGGACGAGTCGGTGATCAGCGTGGAGAGCCGGGACCATTTGCGCGAGTTGTTGAAGGATCGAAACAGCGGGGGGGTATTCCTTTCCACGATCCACAAGTTCACCGAGGACACGGAGCTCCTGACCGAGCGCACGAACGTGATCTGCATTTCGGACGAGGCCCACCGCAGCCAGGTGAACCTGGAACAAAAGCTGAAGTGGACCGAGGAGGGACTGGTAAAGACCTTCGGGTTCGCCAAGTACCTGCACGATTCCCTGCCCAACGCGACTTACGTAGGATTCACCGGGACACCGATCGATGCGACCCTGGACGTATTCGGGGAAGTGGTGGACGCCTACACCATGACGGAGTCGGTGGTGGACGAGATCACGGTGCGCATCGTCTACGAGGGCCGTGCCGCGAAGGTGGTGCTGGACAATTCCAAGCTCAAGGAGATCGAGGACTACTACGCGCGTTGCGCCGAGGACGGGGCAAGCGAGCATGCGATCGAGGAGAGCAAGAAGGCGACCACGAACATGGGTTCTATCCTAGGCGACCCGGATCGGATCAAGGCCTTGGCGGCGGATTTCGTGGAGCATTACGAAAAGCGTGTGAGCGAGGGGTCGACGGTGGCGGGGAAGGCGATGTTCGTGAGCAGCAACCGGACGGTGGCCTACGATTTCTACAAGGAGGTGATCGCCCTGCGCCCGGAATGGGCCGAGGTGAAGACCTGCGCCGAGGGCATGGAACTAAGCGAGGCGGAGGCCAAGACGATTAAGCCGATGGAGCGCATCAAGATGGTGATGACCCGGGGCAAGGACGACGAGGCAGCCCTCTACGATTTGCTGGGCACCAGCGACTACCGCAAGGAGCTGGACCGGCAATTCAAGAATGCGAAGTCGAACTTCAAGATCGCGATCTTGGTCGACATGTGGCTGACGGGCTTCGACGTGCCCTTCCTCGATACCATCTATATCGATAAACCGATCCAGCGACATAACCTGATCCAGACGATTTCCCGGGTGAACCGGAAGTTCGAGAACAAGCAGAAGGGGCTGGTGGTCGACTACGTCGGGATCAAGAAGCAGATGAACCTCGCCCTGGCCCAGTACTCGAAGTCGGACAGCGCCAACATCGAGGAGATCAACCTCTCGATCAAGGTGGCCAAGGATCACCTCGACCTCCTGAACAAACTTTTCCATACCTTCGACCTCTCGCCCTACTTCACGGGTTCGCCCCTGGAAAAGCTGAGGTGCCTCAATGCGGCCTCTGAGTTCGCCCAGGTGACGGAGAAGGTGGAGACGCGCTTCACGGGGTTGGTCAAGCGACTGAAGGCGGCCTACGACGTATGCAGCGGGAGCGACGCCTTCAATGACGAGGAGCGCGACCGCATCCATTTCTACCTCGCGGTACGATCGATCATTGCGAAGTTGACCAAGGGCGAAGCCCCCGATACCGCCCAGATGAACGCCAAGGTGCGCGACATGATAAGCGAGGCGATCAAGAGCGACGGGGTGGAGGAAATCTTCAAGCTCGGGGATGAGGACGCCCCCCAGATCGACATCTTCGAGGGCGACTACTTGTCGAAGATCGAGAAGATCAAGTTGCCCAACACCAAGGTCAAGCTGCTCCAGCAAATGCTCAAGCGAGCGATCACCGACTTCAAGAAGGTGAACAAGATCAAGGGGGTGGATTTCTCCAAGAAATTCAACGTCTTGGTGGAGAAGTACAACGAGCGCAACGAACAGGACGTACTGGTAAGCGGCGTGCTGGAGGACTTCACCGAGGAGATCCTCAAGCTCTTGGATGAATTGAAGAAGGAAAAGGAATCCTTCGCCGAGCTGGGCATCGACATCGAGGAGAAGGCGTTTTACGACATCCTCAAGTCGCTCGCCTTCAAGTACGAGTTCACCTACCCCGAGGACAAGCTTTTGGAATTGGCCAAGCTGGTGAAAACCGAAGTGGACGACAAGGCGAAGTACACCGACTGGAGCCAGCGTGACGACATCAAGGCCGAATTAAAGGTCAGCCTGATCATCTTACTCGCTAATAACGACTACCCACCCGTGGATCGAGACGAAGTGTACAAGGAAATCTTCGAACAGGCCCAGAACTTCAAAAAGCACCAAGCGGCGTAGGCATTGCCTGCCGGGAGCCACACATAGGCTTCCTGATAATCACAGCCAGCCTTTTGGCATGGACATCCACTTGGATTGCGCTCAGTGCCACTACCACCCGTTCGACCAGTGGACTCAGAAGGAGGTTTGCGATATGGACGCAGGGCGCGAGGTTGCTCGCGCTCTTTGGTAGGCCTCTAGCGCTGATGGTCAAAGGGTTCGCGCGCCTGGCGAGCCGACTAGCAAGGTGGGTCAAAGGGACGGGCAAAGCGCGCGAGAAGACGAAAAAAGGCTGAAAAAGCTCTCGCAGGGAGCGCCGACTACCTAGCGCAATTAGAATCCCGGGACACATGGTAGGTGTATGACAAAATATACTATGTCCTTCTATCGCGCCGGACGAGCAAGGCCTCAGGCGAGGAGAAGAAGCTCGAAAGGAGGTGTTTTACTTGAATCGAAATAGAATTCTAAAAAAAGCAATTCTGGCAATCCATGCCCTGGAAGCACTGGCTCCCGAGGTAGACTTCGGTCTTACCTCGTTGGCCAAGATTCGGCCGGTCCATAAAAAAACCGTTGCCGCCAATGACGACGTCGTCGCCGGTGACAACGCGCAAGAGGGCCGTCGGATCGTCCGCGACCTGAGCATGGCCGAATTGCAAGAGGTTCTTCGTACTTTGCGCGAGGGCATCGCTTCGCATCCCGATTTCGGAGACGACAGCGAGTTGTTCGGCCGTTGTGGTTTCGTCCGCAGGAGCGAGCGCTCCAGCGGCTTGACCCGCAAGACGAAGGAGGATTCCGAAGGCGAGGAGGAGCAATCCCCCGAACCCGAGGAATAACCTCGTCTCTTCCGGAGTTCCCGCCGTCGGGGAGTCGGGCGGCGCCTTGGCCGCCCCTCCCGCCCCGCGGCGCGGAACCTGTGGAGAAGGCAAACGAAAACGCTTCCTTGTCGGGGCGAGAAATTGAAGAGAAAACCCGCGCTCCCGATTGCTCCGGGAGGACGCCATGGTTTTGAAACCAAGGAAAAACCGGTAAAACAAATTTGCAATGGTTGCTCTTCCCTACCAATTTCTTAAGGGAGTACCGAAAGCCAGCATGAAAAAAATTATCCTTTTCCAATTTCTCCTGTTTATCCCCTTCGCTATGACTGCCGACGAGGGGAATGATTTCTTCGAGTCGAAGATTCGGCCGGTACTGGTGGAGCATTGCTACGAGTGCCACAACAGCTCGGGCAAGGCGAAGGCGAAACTGA
>JABHOU010000508.1 GCA_018695085.1 Opitutia bacterium
AGACCTCGCGACGAAAGTAGTTCTTGAGCCAAACGGATTCCTTTGGTGTTAAGCTTTCCACCGTCTTGAAAACAATTTTCTCCTTCCTCAGCTGAGGTTGCAGAACCTCGCGCCAACATTTGTGCTGATCATCAACGATAGCAGAAGCGGCAATACGTATCTTTTCCAAAAGATCCGCAGGAGGAATCCCGTCGAAACTCGGTTCTGTCGATCCGGAATCCACTCGTTGCATCAGACCGGCCACTCGAATCTCGAAGAATTCGTCTAGATTGGAACTTACGAAGGAGAGAAAGCGAATTCGTTCCAGCAAAGGATATTTTTCGGAAAAAGCCTGATCAAGCACACGACGATTAAACGCCAACCAGCTCAGTTCACGGTTAAAGTAAGGAAGATTCGGGGTTTGGGTAGACATTTCCTCAGTCAAAACTAAAGATGAATGTATCGTATATATAAATTCAAATTGCGCAACGGGAATTAAACCAAAATCAACTGGGACGACAACAACTCCAAGCTTGCCGATACTTGCATGACTTGACCTGTGCCCAAAACCGGAGTAGAACTTAAAGCGTTCTTTGAGAGTTTGTTGGGGGTGTTCCGGATTCGACTGTGATTTGGAAAATTCGGTTGCGTACCGAGGATGATGCTTGGCCTCGTAAAAAATGCGTCAAAAACACTACATGGCGAATCTAACGTCATCAGCTTCGAGCCTGAGCTCGAAGCACTTGCAGCCTAAGTGCTGCACGTCCACGTCGGCCGACGCCTGCTGAGTCGGCGGGGCGTAAAACAAGCAGGCAAAACCTCAAAGCGTTGGGCTGTCTATCGGAGGCTAAACGGTTGAAGGCAGTCTCGGTTCAGTAGGTGTACCTTCCTGAACAGGACTTAAAAAGATCAAGGATACTACGTGCGTAGACATCGTTTCGGAAGAATCACGGGACGCGGGTTCGACTCCCGCCACCTCCACCAAACTCTCAAGGACTTAGGGAACTCGCCCCTAAATGAACTAGGGGCGAACCTGAAAAAACTTGGGTGCATCGTTTGGAATTCAGCGGCCTTTTTGCTATAATCGCAAAAACTGACATGAAATCAAAACCGTTCACTCTCACGAAGTACAAACGCCCGGGCCGACCGAATCGCTGGCGAGTCCGGGGAACCTTGCACGGCAAGCAAATCGAAAAGACGTTTCCCGACCTGGGCATGGCCAATGTATGGAAAGACGTTAAGGAAATTGCCCGCACCAATTCCAAAAGACAAGCGAAGGCGACTTTAACCAGGTTGTCGCCCGAAGAAGCATTCGACGCCGAAAAGGCGTTGGGGATTCTCGACGGCAAAACAACCCTCACCCAACTCGCCGAAAGCTTTCAGGCGTCCTATGTGGGCCCGGAAGACAACCTTTCGATTGGAGACGCCCAAAAGCGTTATGACGAAGAACGCGAAAAAGCTCACTTGCGAGGATTGCTTTCAAGACCGATGCACCGTAGCAGTCGGGCGGTAATTGCCAGATTCGTTTCCTGGCATGGCTCCGAAAAGGATTTCGCAAGCGTCACCTATTCAAACTTCCAGGGATTTCTCGACGACAATTTCACGGGCCCAAAGAATTACGAAAACCAAAGGGGTTATTTATCGCATTTTTTCAAATGGGGCTTGTCCAAACGTCATTTGAACGCCGACCCGACCATTGGGACGACTTCTCTTGCCAAGCAAAACGCAAAGGCACGCGGGGTTGCGGCCACGCTTTCACCGGACCAGGTCAAGGAACTGTTTGCTTGGCTAGAAGCGAATCGCCCCGAAATGGTGCCCTCGTTCGCACTTATGACCTTTGCGGGAATTCGCCCCTGCAAGCAATATGGGGAAATAACCAGGTTGACTCCGGACTTGGTCAACGTCGACCAGGGCATCATTACCGTTTTGCCGACCACTTCAAAGGTGAAGGAATTACGAAAATTCAAAATGTCGCCGAACTTGCTCGCTTGGTTGAGGGCCTACCCTCTCGACCGTTTCCCCATTACTTGCAAAACCAGAAAAAGCTTCAAAAAATGGCGGGGTGAGATTGGTGCGAAATTCAAGCTTGGGCATGATGTCTTGCGGCATTCGGCAATTACTTATTGGGTTCGCAAAAATAAAAGCATTTTCGACGCCGCCGAGCAGTTTGGGAACTCCGAAAGCGTAATTCGAAAACACTACAAGGACAACAACCGCACCGACGACGAGGCCGAATCTTTCTTTGAAATCTTTCCCCGTGCTGAATACGGTCAGTTGCTGAAATTTTCCGGTTAGTAAAAACTCTAAAGCGTTGACTGGAGCATTCTCTCTCTAGAGATAGATGCATGGATAAATCGAACTCCAGAGACCTTAAATTATTACAGAATAAAGCGGAGGCGGGAGATGCCAGTGCTCAATACAATCTAGGTTGTGCGTATGATAATCGCGAAGGAGTCGAACAGGACCACAAGGAAGCCGTCGCATGGTATCGCAAGGCCGCAGAGCAGGGACATGCCGAGGCTCAATACAATCTAGGTTGTGCGTATGATAATGGCCAAGGAGTCGAACAGGACCACAAGGAAGCCGTCACATGGTATCGCAAGGCCGCAGAACAAGGGGAGGCCGGGGCTCAAGTCGGTTTAGGATACCTTTATTCAAAAGGCATTGGCGTTCCCAAAAACGACTCGGAGGCAGCTAAGTGGTACAAGAAAGGAACAAAAGGCTATGATGCCCAACGATTCCATTTACTTGGTAAATGTTTTACCGTTGGTTATCCTTTTCTGGAAGACCAAAGCGAAGCTTTAAGGTGGTTTAAAAAAGCTGCAAGCATGGACTGGGCTGACTCCCAGTACCAACTTGGCGAGATATACCGTTCGGGCAATGGGGTGAAACAGGATTTTAAAGAAGCTCTCAAATGGTATCTGAAGGCAGCTGAACAGAATCATTCGGAGGCTCAATATTCAATTGGGTGGTTGTTTGAAAGGGGTATTGGTGTCGAAGAAAATATAAAGAAAGCGGTCGAATGGTACCGTAAGGCAGCTGAGCAGGATTATGGCCCAGCACAGACAAGACTTGGAGAAATATACGATTTCGGGGAGAACTTCAAACAGGACGAGAGGCAGGCTTTCAAGTGGTACCTGAAGGCGGCCGAACAAGGCTATTTGTTAGCTATGAGTAATGTTGCGGATAAGTACTATTATGGTCGAGGTATAAGGAAAGACACCAAGAAAGCCTTCCAGTGGTACCTGCAGGTAGCTGAGGTAGAGGGGAATGAAGAGTATGCCCATTGCAGAACTACGGTAGGGCATATGCTCCTAAATGGAATTGGCGTTGAGCAGGACTATGATACCGCCGTCAAATGGTTTCTGAAATCGGCCGCTCAGAATGACCCTGATGGGCAATTCAATTTGGGTCACGTTTACGAAAATGGTCAAGGTGTAAAGAAGAATGAAAATCAAGCGGACCGTTGGTACAGAGAAGCGGCCAAACAAGGACATGTGCTTGCTCAATTCAGACTGGGCGAAAGAGCGAAAAACCAAAGGACTAAGCTCAAATGGTATCGTAAGGCCGCTGAACAAGGTCATCTATTCGCTCAACTGGAGCTTGGAAAAATATACGAGTCAGGAGACGGGATTGCAAAAAACATCAAAACCGCAATCAAGTGGTACGAGCTAGCCGCGGAGCAAGGAAGTATTCTTGCTCAAATTACACTAGGAAACATTTACGACTTTGGCGAAGAAGTGAAACAGGACTATGAAGTGGCAGTAAAGTGGTACCGCATGGGAGCCGAACAGGGCAGTGCTGGAGCTCAGTTCTGTCTAGCTTGCATGTACGAATACGGGCTGGGCGTAAAGCAGGATTACAGGCAAGCTTTCAGATGGTATCGTAAGGCCGCAGAGCAGGGTAATGACCATGCTCAATTTAATCTTGGACTAAGATATGTCGAAGGCAAAGGCGTGGCGAAAAGTGAAGTGGAGGCATACAAGTGGTTTCTATTGGCTGCGGCGGAAGATGGGGAGGATGCAAAAGAGCAAGTTGATTTGATAGAAGACCGCCTAACTCTCAAGCAACGGGCAGAGGGACAACGCCTTGCCTTTGAGTGGAACGAGCAAAACGAGAGCGAGGAATAATCACCTCGATTCCCCTGCCGCTAACCTTGCGGACCAGACCCGCGGCGCTTGGGGCTCATCTTAGGCTTGGGGCCGATAAAAACAACCTGCCCTCCCGCTTGACAAGCGGCTTTCATCCGTGATTGGATGGATTCTCAACACTTTGGTGATTGAACGATTGTGGGAACGCGAATGCCGCCATCATGTAGCGAACGCTTATGTCCTTTGTG
>JABHOU010000586.1 GCA_018695085.1 Opitutia bacterium
CAGCGCCGGAGCCGTCGAGGACTGGAGCGAACAACCGCTGGTCGTCAATATCGACCAACTGGGGCGCAAGCCAATGGAGGTTCCCGCCGGTTACCGGTCCGAGAACTGGGAACCGCCCAAGGATCTTTACGGGCGCAAGCAATTGTTCGAGGCTACCGGAATTGCCGTGGCCAAGGATGGCACGATCGTGCTGGCCACGCGTACCGCTGGTATTTGGCGCATCCGAAAGGGGAAGTGGTCGCTTTTCGCCGAGGGAACCTTTGAATGCCTGGGCGTCTGGATCGAGGACGACAAGGGAGACCGCTTCGTCGTTATGCAGAAGCCCGAACTGACCCGCATCACGGACACCAATGGCGATGGACGCGCCGACCGGTTCGAAACCGTATGCGACGATTATGGTTTTCATGGCAATTACCACGAATTTGCCCATGGCCCGGTCCGGGACAGCAAGGGGAACTATTATTTTACGCTCAACCTCTCGCACGGTGGCAGCGTGCGCACCTCCTGGCGTGCCGGTGGACCCTACATGGGCTCGATGGGCGGTTACCGCGGATGGGCCTGCCGGGTCACCCCGGACGGGAAGTTTGAGCCGTTTGCCAACGGGTTGCGCAGCCCGGCCGGTTTGGGGACGGATCCCGATGGTCGCATCTGGTACTCCGAAAACCAGGGTGAGTACGTAGGGTCGTCCAAAGTCGTACCCTTGGAACAGGACAAGTTCTATGGGCACCTGTCGGGCCTCGTTACCCTCCCTGGAAAGAAAAACCCGGACTCTCCCGAATTGAAATTCGACCTTTGGAAAGGAAAGATTCGCAAAGGAGCGGTCTGGCTTCCGCACGGCAAGATAGCGAATGCCCCCGGTCATCCGGTTTGGGACACCACCGGCGGCAAGTTCGGAGTGTTCGAGGGCCAAATGTTCATGGGCGACCAGACCATGTCCAACCTTTTCCGGGTAGTGCCCGAACGCGTCAAGGGCATCGACCAGGGAAGCGTAACTCCCTTTGCCCGCTTTTTCGCATCCGGCGTCATGCGTCCGGTCTTTTTGCAGGACGGCAGTATGTTGATCGGGCAAACCGGTCGGGGTTGGGGTGCCTGGGGTGGCCAGCAGGGCAGTCTGCAGCGAATCATTTATGATGGCAAAACAGTGGCCGCCGACATCCACCATGTGAGTGCGGACAAAAAAGGATTTCGCTTGTATTTTACCCACCCGATGAGCGGGGAAACGAGTGATGAAGAGTTGAAGAACAAGTTCAAGGTACAATCCTGGTTCTATACCAACACGGGCCGCTACGGATCGCCCGAGCACAACCGTCGCGACGACCCTGTCGAGCGGGTCGAACTCCGTCCGAAAGACAAGTCCGCCCTGGTGGTGCTCAAGGATTTCGGAGAGGGCGATAGTTGGCTGGATCGTATCTACCACATCCGCGTCGAAAACATTGCCGGGCTGTTCGGGGATGCGCCGACGAAGACAGGCCTGCGGACTTACTTCACCCTGCGCGTGATTCCCTAGTCTTTTCCTACTTTAATCACACGGTGGGTACGGGATATTCAATTGACGAGAAGGTGGCCCGATTTGGATAAGGACGCCTTGAAGAAAATAACCGAAGCTATCGACGGAGTTCTCAAAACCGTAGAAGAAAAGGAATAAACGAAGGGGTATGATTTCGTAGTTGATAGCCCGTATGGTTCCAAGAGTCTTTCTTGGTTGTCTCCTCCCTGAATTCGAGATTTAAGAGTTCGCGTGCAATTTAAAAAATACATTCTGTTCGCGAAATCCTTGATGGTTCTCAGCACAGGTTGGTCTCATGACGCCGAAACGACCAAACCGGTCGACAAAATGCATGCTCACGGAACCTTCGAGGCTCATGCTCACGCGGGCTGGGAGAGCCGGTATTTTTCAGAAGGTCGGGATGCTCTCGATGGGAAATCCCTCTGGACCGGAACCTTGGAGCTGGGATACGATCATTTTTCCGGCGGGGTATGGTATGGAAGTTCTTCCGATCAAAACTATGACGAATGGCAATACAGTCTGGCTTTAACCCAAGAGTCAGAGGGCTACGAGTTTTATTTGGGCTATACCTACCTGGGTTTTCACAAGGACAACGACTCGGATTCCGAATGGTCCGCGGGAATTAGTTATGGAGAACTTCCTTTCGCCTTGGAGGCTTCATTGGATGCATCTTATTCGATGGATGCGGAAGGAACTTTTTTCGAATGGAGCACGGGCAAGGAATTCAACCCGAACGAAACCTTGGAACTCTCCCTGTCAGGTATTTTGGGTTGGAACGAAGGATATGTTTCGGACGGTCATGATGGGTTGAACTTCTTTGCTCTTCGAACCGGAGCCAAGGCAAACCTTTCCGAAAAACTTTCTTGGGTGGTTCACGGCAGTCAGAGCTTGGCTGTCGATCGGGATCCAAGACTGTCGGGAGATCTTCAATTGAAGGATTTTTTCCATTTTGGCGTGGGGTTGGAGTGGACTTTTTAGGTTTTTCTAAGCACGCCCTGACGAAAATCACCGAGGCCATTGACGGAGTCCTCAAAACGGAAGAAGAAAAGGAATAAAC